>NZ_JBIAIV010000034.1:81286-83011 GCF_042871645.1 Streptomyces sp. NPDC005774
GCCCCCCCCCCGCGGGGGCCCCCCGGCGCGGGTCCCCGCGCGCGGGGGGGGCCCCCGCCCCGCGCGCCCCCTCCCCTCCCCCCCCCCCCCCCCCCCCCCCCCCCGCCATCGCGGCCCCCGACATCGTCCACGAACCGGGTCTTTCAACCCCCGGCACGCAGTGGGCGGTCAGTGCCTGCCTGCCGGCGCCGGCGGCCTTCTTCGCCCTGGGAGGACGGCTCGCCGACCTGGACGGGCCGCGACCAGTGGCCGTACGCGGTCCTGACCGGCGCGGACGTCGTCAACCGCGCGATCGGCGCCTCGTACGGCGAGGTCGCCGGCATCGCCCGGACCGTGCGCGACTACGCGGCCGGCGTGGGACCGGCCGCCCTGGGCACGATGCTCACGCACGCCACCACGGACAACGTGGTGAACACCCCGGAGCCCCGCGGAGTGCCGTCCGGCGAGGCCCGGGACGTCGCACGCCAGCTCATCGAGGCCGTCTTTAGGAGGCGGCGACACCCGGGTGCCGGAAGGCGGTGGTGAGGCCAGCGCCGCCGTGCGGGACGCGATGTGGGCCGTACGGATGGGCTTCGCGCGGGCCGATCAGCGGGTGTTCTACGGCATGGGCGTCGCCTTCCTCGTCGCCCTGCGCCACCCGGGCGGACGCACGGGCGCGGCCCTTGCCCCGCGGGACGAGCGGCGCCCCGGGGCCCCGACACCCTGACCCCACCCGGCCGCCGTGTCACACGGCGGCCGCCGCGTCACACGGCCGGCGGGAAGTCCTCCCTATGAGGTTGTCGTGCACCTTACAAAGGCGGGTCCGGTGTTGGTTCCATCGGATTAGGAAAGTTTCCTAACCATCGTCCGTGCGAACGGAGCCCCCCCCACATGAGAACGGCATCTTTCCGGCTGCGCCCGACCGCGGCCGCCGCCGCCCTCGGCGCCCTCCTCCTCCTCCTCCTCCTCCTCCTCGCCACCGCCCCCGCCACCCCCACCGGGCAGGCCACCACCCCCCGTACGGAGACAGTGAACTCCCAGGCCACCACGGCCGCGGCCGACTCTCCGGTCGCCGCCAACGGACAGCTCGAGGTCTGCGGCACCAAGCTCTGCAACGAGCACGGGAACCCGGTCCAGCTGCGCGGCATGAGCACGCACGGAACCCAGTGGTACGCCCAGTGCCTGACCGACGGCTCGCTCGACGCCCTCGCCCACGACTGGCGGGCCGACGTCCTGCGCGTCTCCACCTATGTGCAGGAGGGCGGCTACGAGACCGACCCCGCCCGCTTCACCGACCTGGCCGACTCCCTGATCCGGGAGGCGAGCGAGCGCGGCCTGTACGTGATCGTCGACTGGCACATGCTCAGTCCCGGTGACCCGAACCTCAACCTCGAGAACGCGCGGCGGTTCTTCACCGAGATCGCCCACCGCAACCAGGGCCGGAACAACATCCTCTACGAGATCGCCAACGAGCCCAGCGGTGTGAGCTGGCCGGCGATCAAGGGTTATGCGGAGCAGATCATCCCGGTCATCCGGAACATCGACGCGGACGCCCCCGTCCTGGTCGGCACCCGCGCCTGGTCCTCGTTCGGCGTCTCCGAGGGCGCCGACGAGGCCGAGGTGGTGAACGATCCGGTCCACGCCTCGAACATCATCTCTTCCTCCTGTGTGGATACCCCGTGCTTTAGCTCGGGGAGGAAACACAGCTCCTGCGGAGCAGGGCAACGAGCTGGGATTCGCCGCCAG
>NZ_JBIAIV010000035.1:0-42839 GCF_042871645.1 Streptomyces sp. NPDC005774
CGGAGTCCTGATACCGCTCCCGGGTGCGACGGCGGGCGGTCGCCCGACCGGAGGAAGGGGGAGTGCGTGACACGCACCACTCCGAGCCGGCGATCGCTCAGGGCCCTTCCCGCGGTCATGACAGACGGACGGCTCGTCCGGGGTGACCTCCCCGGTGTCCACGGCGGGCCGCGGGCCGCAGCAAAGGTCGAGGAGCTGGCGGCACTGGTTCCTGGCCTGTCCCCTCACCGTGTGCTGGATTGGTGCCGGGCCCTGGCCGCCCTCAATGCGGTCCCCGGAATGTGCGCAGGGCTGGACGATGCGGAGACACCGTTCCTAAGGCCCTGGCCGGCGGCTGATCCGCCCGGTGACGGTGGCTGTGGCTGTGGCCGGATCCGCTCAGCCCTTGCCACAGTGCCTGTCGGCTGATGCAAGCGCCCGGAGCGTAGCTCTTCCAGGAACGCCTGTCACGGTGGCGATTCGGATGGTGCTCCTGTCGTGGTAGCCGAGTGCCTGGGCTACCACAGGGACCGGTGCCCGGGGCGCGCGAACCGAGCGGCCAAGGTTACGCAAGGAGCGGCGGCCGAACACGGCATCCGGCTCCACCCTGGAAAGGCGTCTCTCCCGCCGCAAGATCCATGTCATGCCGACGGAGGGGGAGAGGGGACACACGCCGGGCTCGACGGCCCCGTCCAGGAATGAATGCAGGGTGGCACCGGAAATTGATCCGGTGCCACCCTGCATTCAGGTAAGGCGCATTCCTTGCTCTACCAGCGATACCACCGGCCTCGGCTTCCACCCGTATTGGTGGAGCGCATGACGAAACCGAGCAGCCACACGGCCAGCACGATCACCGCCACGATCCACAGTGCCTTCAAGGCGAATCCGGCACCGAAAAGGACGAGGGCCAGCAGGAGTACAAGAAGCAGGGGAACCATAGTTATCAACCTCCGAGAGAGCAGATGCCCCGGAGTCTTCGTAGCACGCGTGCTGTCTTGATGTTTCTTTTACGTCGTAGCGGGAAAACGCGCGCCCCCGCCACCGCGGCACACGCACCTCGCGTCCCGTGCCTCGCCCGGATGGCCTCGCTCGGGATGCGCAGCGGCCAGGAGTGCCAAAACTGACCGTATGGCAGAACCACGTCGCTCCGATGCCGGGAGCTCCAGGACGACCCCTGCCCGCCGCACGGGAGCCGCGCGGGGGCCCGAGCACGCGGCCCGTACTGCCCTCCAGAGCCTGGCGGAGCTGATCGACCACCCGGCGGAGGGCGTCTCCGCCGTCCGGCGGTCCGACGACGGCTGGTGCGTGGTGGTGGACGTTCTGGAGGTTCCGCGGATCCCCGACACCACGAGTCTCCTGGCCTCGTACGAGGTGCAACTCGACCGGTCCGGCGACCTCCTGGAGTACCGCAGGGTCCGCCGCTACCGGCGAGGGGCGGCCGACGAGTGATCCGTGTCCGCTCCCTCCGCTGGAAGGACCTTCCATGACCGTGACCACCTACTCCGACGAAGTAGTGGCCTGCCCGCCTCGCGCCGGAACGTTGTACGACGTACTGGAACTGATTCTCGACCGGGGCATGGTCATCGACGTGTTCATACGGGTCTCGCTGGTCGGGATCGAGATCCTCAAGATCGACGCGCGCATCGTCGTCGCGAGTGTGGACACCTACCTGCGGTTCGCGGAGGCGTGCAACCGGCTGGACCTCGAGCGCGATTCCCGCAGCACCACGGTTCCCGAACTGTTCGGCGGCGGAGCGGCCAAGGCCGTCGGCAAGCGCAAGGTGCGCAAGGCCGCCGAAACCGTGGGCGAGACCGTGCGCAAAGCGGTGGGCGGCGGCGACGACACCTCCGACGAAGACGAGTACGACGACGAGGGCGAGGACGAGCAGCAGGAGCGTCCGAGGAAGCGGCGCGCTCCCGCGCGCAAGAGCAGCCGACGCCGCGAGGAGGCATGACCGTGGCGACCTCCGGGGTGTACGTCTACGCGATCCTGCGGGCGGGAACGGTGTTCCCGAAAGGGCTCGGCGGTGTGGGGTCCCCTCCCGCACCGGTGCGGACGATCGGGCAGGGCCCGCTCGACGCGGTCGTCAGCGACGCGCCGCCCGAACTGCGCGCGCGACGCCGTGACCTGCTGGCGCACCAGGAACTCCTGATGCGCCTGGCGGACGAGGGACCGGTGCTGCCCATGCGGTTCGGCATGGTCGCGCCGGACGAGGAGACGGTCCTCGAGCAGTTGGCCGCCGCCGAGTACCGCCATGCCGCCACTCTGGAAGAGCTGGACGGCCGCTTCGAGATCAACGTCAAGGCGCTTCCGGCGCAGAACGCGCTGGCGGCCCTCGTCGCCGAGGAGAAGGACGTACGGCGGCTTCGCGATGCCGCACGCCGACGTCCCGGCTACGAGGCCAGTATCCGACTGGGCGAAGCCGTCACCACCGCGCTCACCCGCAGGGCGGCGGCGGCAGGACAACGCATCGTGCGTGAACTCATGCCCGCGGCCCGCGCCGTGGCGGCGGGCCCCCCCGTCTCGGGTTGTGCGCTCAACATGTCCTTCCTCGTCGACCGCGACGACACCGACACCTTCCTCGCCCGGGCCCGGACCTTCGCGGACGCCCATCGGGAGCATGTGGAGCTCCGGCTCGCCGGCCCGCTCCCCTGCTACAGCTTCGTCTCGTCCGGGGCCCGCCCCCTACCCGTGGGCGGGGCGTGACATGGGACTGATCACCGGCCTGCTCACGCTGCCCATCGCGCCGGTCCGGGGCGTGGTCTGGGTGGCCGAGAAACTCCACGACGCCGCCGAGCGCGAACTGCACGACCCCGCCGTGCTGCGTGCGCAGCTCGCGGTGCTCAACCAGGAGCTCGAGGCGGGCGACATCACTTTGGACGAGTTCGAACGAGAAGAAGAACGGCTGCTCGACCGACTGCACGCCGTGCGGGTCGGTCCGGCACACAACGATCGCGAGCGAAGGTGATGTGCTGATGGAAGACCAGTCCAAGGCTGCCCTCGGGGCCGCGGTGATCGGCGGCTATCTACTGGGCCGGACCGGGAAAGGGCGGTTGGCCCTCACCGTCGCGACGTATCTGGCCGGCAGGCGGTTCGGTCTGGAGCCCCGCCAGCTCGCCGCGGAGGGGATGCGCCGGCTCGGGGAGGTTCCCCAGTTCGCCCAGCTCCAGGACCAGATCCGGGGCGAGGTCCTCGACGCGGGCCGCAAGGCCATGACCGCCACCGTCAACCGCAGTATGGGTTCGCTGGCCGACTCGCTCAGCGACCGCACGGCCCGTCTCATCCAACCTCCGCGGGACGAGGACGAAGACGTCGAAGACGAGTACGAGGACGAAGAGGCGCCGGACGACGAAGGCGCGGAGTACGAGGACGAGTACGAAGAAGACGAGGAGCCCGGCCCGGAGGACGAAGAAGACGAGGAGGAAGAGGAGGAAGAGGAGGCCGAGGAGCGCCCCGAACGGAAGCCGGAGAAGCGGCCGTCGGGAAGGAGGACTCCAGCGAAGAAGTCCGCCCCGGCCAAGAAGACAGCGGAGAAAAAAACAGCGGCCAAGAAGACGACTCCGGCAAAGAAGACGGCCACCAAGAAGTCCACTCCGTCCAAAAAGACGGCGGCCAAGAAGAAATCTCCGGCGAAGGAGACCGAATCCCAGCGCACGAAGCGTCGGAGGTAGCCGATCATGGCCAAGTCGAAGAACACAGAGCCCGAGGCGGAAGAGTCCGGATTGAGCAGGCTCCGGGGGGAGCTGTCCGGCTTCCTCGGCGCACAGACGGGGAAACTCGCCGAGAAGGCGGGAGGCAAGCTGACCGGCGTCACGAACCGGCTGACCGACGTCGCGGAGAACGGCGGGTCCCTGCCCGCGATCGGCTCACGCGTCCTTCAGGGTGATTCACCGGTCAAGGCATTCGTCTCGGAGAAGGCCAAGGGCGTCAAGGACAGCGTCGTGGACAAGGCCAAAGAGACCTTCGGCGGTGGGAAACGCAAGCGCAAGTCGGGCGGCGGCAAGCTCATGAACATCATCGAGGTGCTCGATGTGGGAGTGCCTCTGCGTACCGCTTACGACCACTGGACCCAGTACGACCGGTTCAGCGGTTTCACCAAGGGAGTTCAGGACGTCTCGATGGAGGGCGAGACGGACAGCAACTGGAAGGTCAAGATCGGACCGTCCTCGCGCAGCTTCAAGGCGACGGTCCAGGAGCAGGTGCCCGACGAGCGCATCGTGTGGACGTCCGAGGGCGCCAAGGGCACCACGCGTGGTGCCGTGAGCTTCCACGAACTGGCTCCGTCCCTCACCCGCATCGTCCTGGTCCTCGAGTACTACCCGTCCGGGTTCTTCGAGAAGACGGGCAACCTCTGGCGTGCCCAAGGGCGCCGCGTGCGCCTGGACTTCAAGCACTTCCAGCGGTACGTCACGCTCACCAACGAGGAGCCCGAAGCCTGGCGTGGCGAAATCCGCGACGGAGAAGTCGTCAAGTCCCACGAAGAGGCCATGGAGGAGGAAGAGGAAAGAGAAGAGGAGCAGGACGGCCGGGAAGCCGAGGACGAGGAGGAGGAGAACGACGAGGCCGCGGACGATCAACTGACGGGCGAGGACGAGGAAGAAGACGAGGACGAGGAGTACGAGGACGACGAGGAGCCCGGCCCGGAGGACGAGGACGAAGAAGACGAGGAGGAAGAGGAAGAGGAGGCCGAGGAAGAAGAGGAGAAGCCCGCCAAGCGGCGCTCCCGGAGGGCTCGTCGTGACTGACCTCGACTTCCGGCACGACGTGAACCCCCTCGTCCCCGGGCCCCCGAACACCAACCTCGCCGACATCCTCGAGCGCGTCCTCGACAAGGGCATCGTGATCGCCGGCGACATCAAGATCGACCTTCTCGACATCGAGTTGCTGACCATCCGGCTGCGTCTCTTCGTGGCCTCTGTGGACACCGCGAAGAAGGCCGGCATCGACTGGTGGGAGACCGACCCGGCGCTCAGCTCCCGCGCGGCACGAAGCGCTCTGCAGGAGGAGAACCGCGAACTGCGCACCCGCCTGGAGGCACTCGAATCCGGGCCCCGGGACATGGCGTCGTCCGATGCATGAGCCGGGGAGGGCCAGAGGCATGACGGAGCACAGCCCCGAAGCCCCGGGGACGACCGCCCTCTACGTGTACGCGGTCTGCCGCGCCGACGGAAGTCCGGCTCTCGACGGGGTGGCCGGAGTCACCCGGGACGAACCCCTGCGGACGCTTTCCCTCGGTTCGCTCACCGCGATCGTGCAGACCGTGCGGGCGGCCGAGTTCACGGACGAGGCCTGGCAGGAGCGTCTGACGGACGAGCCCGAACTCGAACGGTACGCGCGGGCCCACCACGAGGTCGTGTCGGCGGTCGCCGCCCAGGCACCCACGGTGCCCTTGCCCCTGGCGACGCTGTACACCGCGGAGGACAGGGCCGAGCGCGTGCTGGGCAACGAGTCGGCGCGCTTCCACACCGCCCTGGAACGCATCGCGCACCATGCCGAATGGGGCGTGAAGGTCTACGCGGCCGGCTCCCCGGACGAGGACGGCGGCGGGGCGGCGGCGCAGCGGCCGGGCACGCCGAGCCCGCCGGACGCCCGGGGCCGTCCGGCTCCAGGGGCGGGGCGGGCTTATCTGGAACGCAAACGGAACCTGCAGGCGCGGCGCGAGCGGCAGCGGGAGGAGTCCCTGCGCGTCGCCGAGACCGTGGACACGCGGGTGTGCCGCATCGCCAAGGCGTCCCGCCGGCTCCGGCCGCACGGCCCGGGAGCGGCCGGCGGCCACCGCGTCCAGGTCCTGAACGCCACCTACCTGGTCGCCGAGCACCGGTCGGCCGAACTGGATTTGTTGGCACAGGACTTGAGGGAAAGTACCGGCGCCGGCATCGAACTCTCGGGCCCGTGGGTGCCCTACTCCTTCGTGGGCGAGGTGTGAGGGGTGACGCACGACGTGGTTCCGTGGGACACCCCGGGCCCCTTGAGCGGCCCCATCGGGGTGCCGTTGGTCGATCTTCTGGACCGGGTCCTGGCGACCGGGGTCGTCGTCAGTGGGGACCTGGTCATCGCGATCGCCGATGTCCCGCTCGTACGGGTGTCGTTGCACGCCCTGCTGTCGTCGGTCAGTGAACGCGTCCCCGCGCCCTGGGCCGACAGTGGGCCACTGTGACGGCCTCGCGGGTCGACCTGGACTCCGAGCAGATGGGGCGCGATCTCGTCGCCCTGGTCCTCACCGTGGTGGAGCTCCTGCGCCAGTTGATGGAGCGGCAGGCCCTGCGGCGCATCGACCAGGGCGACCTCACCGACGACCAGACCGATGAGATCGGTACCACCCTCATGCTGCTCGACCAGCGCATGACGGAACTCTGCGAGCAGCACGGCGTACGCCCGGAGGATCTCAACCTCGATCTGGGGCCGCTCGGCACCCTGCTGCCCCGGACCTGACCGGACCTGAAGGGGGCAACGAGGTGGGGACCCCGGTGCCTCCGCCGGCCACTCACTCGAATGGCGGAGGGCCGGTTTCCGGAGCACAGTGGAGTGAGGGCGCGAGGCAGTGGATGCCCGTGGATGGCATCCGCCGGATCCGGCCCGCCCCCTCCCCGACAGCTCTGTGCGAGGAACTCATGACGACGAACGACAGTCTGAGCGGCACTGCCCTGGGCACGGGCGGCACCACGGGTGAAACCCCTGGGACGACCGTCATCGCGAACACCGTGGTCTCCACGATCGCGGGCATAGCCGTGCGCGAGACCGAGGGAATCTACTCCCTCGGCGGGGGCGCCTCGCGAGCTCTGGGAGCGGTCAAGGACAGGGTGTCCCGCTCCACCGACCCCAGTCGTGGTGTGAAGGTGGAGGTGGGCGAGAAGCAGACCGCCATCGACGTCGATGTCGTGGTGGAGTACGGCATCGAGATCCTGGAGGCCGCGCGGGAGGTCCGCTCCCGGGTCACGGACGCGGTCGAGACGATGACCGGACTGGAGGTCGTCGAGATCAACATCAAGGTGCTCGACGTCCATGTGCCGGGAGCGGATGAGGGCGACGAGGACACCGGGCGCGCTTCCTCGGGTTCCCGCGTCCAATGACGCGGGTCTCCTGACCCGTGTCGCACCCCCTCCTGCGGGAAACCGCTGACGGACTCGACCGACGCCTCCGGGACGTTTCCGGAACGGCTCAGTCGGCGGAGGGTGTGGCCGGGGCGGTGGGGCACGGGGAAGTGGTCGGGGAAGGCGTGGAATCGGGGGACGGAGACGCGGACTCCGGGGAGCAGTCGTCCGGTTCGGTGGGTGAAGGGCCCGGGTCCGTGGGGTCCGGGGAGGGCGACGGGTCCTCGGTGGGGGACTCCTCGGGCGGTGTGGAGGGGTTCTCGCTCGTCGGGGGTTCCGTCGGCGCGGAGGGGCCCGGTGACGGGGAGGGAGAGGGAGAGGGGGAGGTGGTGGGTGACGGGGGCGAGGCCGGGGGCCGTGTGGGGGTGGCCGGGTCCGGGCCGATGATGATGCCGTCGCCGTTCTCGTTCTCGGTGTCGGCGGGCTCGGTGGCCGGGGTGTCGCCGCCCGCGCCGGGGCTCCTGGGGATGACGCCCTTGCCGTCGGGGACGGTGTGGACTCCCCTGCTGTAGAAGTCCAGCCAGTGCCTGACCAGGTTCGCGTAGGCGCGCGAGTGGTTGTAGCTGAGGATCGCGCGGTCCAGGTCCGCGGCCCGGCCCAGGTTCCGGTCGCCCGCGCACAGGTAGTGTCCGGCGGCCAGGGCCGCGTCGAAGATGTTGTTCGGGTCGGCGCGGCCGTCGTCGTTGCCGTCCGCACCCCAGCGGGCCCAGGTGGACGGCAGGAACTGCATCGGTCCCACCGCGCGGTCGTAGACCGTGTCATCGTCGTGGGCACCCCCGTCCGTGTCCCGGATCAGGGCGAAACCCCGGCCGTTGAGCGGCGGGCCGGTGATGCGGCCCAGTGTGGTGCCGTTCTTGTCGACCGCTCCGCCGCGCGCATGGCCGGACTCGACCTTGCCGATCGCCGCGAGCAGTTCCCAGGGCAGCCGGCAGCCGGGGTCCGTCCTGCCGACGGAGGTCTCGGCGACCCGGTAGGCGCGCAGCACGGTGGCCGGGATGCCGGACTGGGAACGGAGGTCGCGGAAGAGCGCCGGGGCCGCCGACGCGACGTCCGGCACCTTCAGGAGCGGGATGTCGGTGTGGTAGGAACCGTCGCCCGGCGGCGCGAGCTCGGCGTACGGGATGCCCGCCGCCGTCGGCCTGCCGTCGTCGCCGGTCGAGGGGGCGGCGTGGGCGTCCTTCGCGTCCCGGGTGAGACCGGGCGCCTGGGAGGCGGTGAGGGCAGCCACGGCCGTCACCGCGAGGGCGGTCGTCCGCAGTCTCCTGCGGGCCCGGCCGGGACGCCGGCGTCGTGCGCGTGCGCGGTGTACGGACATGGCGATCACTCCTGTCGGATACGGGGCGTACGTGCGGGGCGTACGTACGGGGCCGTGCGTACGGGGTCGGTCGCGCGGCCGGCTCTCAGCGGCCGGCTCTCAGCGGCCGAAGGTGTCGATGCCGGAGACGAGCCAGCGTCCGTCACGGTGGACGACGTCCACGGCGAGCAGGGCCCCGGCGTACACGCCCTCGTTCTGCCGCTGCTCCTGGTCGCCCTGCTCGCCCTTCCCGGCCTTGCTCGCGGTGGGCTTGGTTCCGGCGGTGCCGACACTGCTCTGGTCGGCGTAGACGAGGACCCGGGCCCGGTCGCCGTCGATGCGTTCGACGGCGCTCTCGGTGACCGTCGTGGTGATCAGCGCCTTCTGCGCGTCGGCCCGCTTGCGGACGTCGGCGAGCAGGGTGTCGTGCCGGCCGACCGCCTTCTCCGTGAGGAGGTCCTTCGCGGCTTTCTCCAGGGCGCCGGGGTCGGTGTGGTCGTACGAGAAGAGCGCCTCGACGGCCTTGGACGTCTGCCCCTTGATCTCGCTGGTGCGGGCGAGGTCGGTCAGGGCGGTGTTGCTCCGCGCGGGGTCGTCCCGGAGCGCCTGGGCCCGCGCGTGGGCCCAGCCCGCGAAGCCGCCGAGGAACAGGGTCAGGGCGCAGAGGACCGCGAGGGTCGTGGTCGGGCGGCGCGGGCCGCGGCGGATCCGGGGGGTCTTCCCGCCGGCCGCGCCCCCGGGCGCCTTCCCGGCCGTCCCGGGTGCTTTCCGGGCCGTCTTCCCGTCCGTGGCCGGCTCGGCCGGAGAGGGGAGAACGGCCGTGCCGGACCGGCTCTCGGTGCCCGGCCTGGTCCCGGCGGAGGGGGTGGGTCGGGCCTCACGGGCCTGCCGGCGGCGCTGGCGGTTGATGTGGTGGCGGGTCGTCGACATCGTGCGGTGTCCTCCTCGGTGCGGCGGCTGGCTCTGTACGGGGCCGGGTCAGCCGGCCGGTGTGCCGCCCACGGGTGCCTGGCCCAGGGCGCTCAGCTTCCAGCGGCCCTCGGTCCGGGTGAGTTCGCCGAGCATGCGACTGTCCTTGTCGGTCTTCGCGCCGTCGGCCGCCTCGACGGTGACGCGCAGGGCGATCAGCACCCGGGCGCGTCCGGCGCGGTCGTCGATCTCGGTGACGGCGGCTGACAGCACCCGGGCCGTGGTGACCGTCTCCGCCGCTTTCACCTGTTCGGCGAACTCCGTGCGACCCGATGCCAGTTGGTCGTGCAGCTCCCCGGTCGTCGAGGATTCCCACAGGTCGAGGCCCCGGTCCAGGTTCTGGTGGTCGAGCGTGTTGAGGTTCTGTACGGCCTGCTCCCCGGCGGCGAGCGCCTCGTCCCGTTGCCCGGCGTACGCGGCCCGGTCGTCGTGGGCCGCGCGGTACCAGTCCTGTCCCGCCCACGCCGCGAAGCCGCCCGCGGTGAGGGTGAGGGCGAGCAGCACGGCCGGCAGCGGCCGGGCACGGGTTCCGGCGAGGGCGCGGACCGCGCGTTTCATGGGGTGCTCCGCTCTCCCGCGCATGGTCAGCGGGCCTTGATGTCGGTGATCCGCCACTGGTCGTCCACAAGCTGCGCCGTGACGGTGAGTTGGGCCGCCGCGGTGGTAGCCGTGTCCTTGCCGCGGTGGGAGGTCTGGTCGAGGAAGACCAGCAGACGTGCTTTCCCGCCGTCGAGTTCGATCACTCCGGTGCGGGCGACCCGGGTGCTCAGGGTGACGCGCTGTGCGGTGAGGTCCTCGCGGACCTGGTCGAAGAGGGCCTGGTACTGGCGGGCGGCGCGGCCGCTGAGGGCGGTGCGCGCGGAGCGTTCGGCGGCCGCGGTGCCGTCCGGTGTATAGGAGAAGGCCCGCGCGAGGGCATGGCCGACCTCACCGGCGACATGGGTGGTGGCCTCGGTGTCGGTGAGCGCCTGGTTGCGGACGGGCGGTGCCGATCGCAGCTGGTGGGCACCGTAGAAGAAGCCGCAGCCGGCGACGAGGAGCAGGGCGGCGGCTCCGGCGAGGGCGGCCCGTCGAAGGCGTCCGGCGGGGAGGTGGCCGGGACGGGCGTCCTGTGTCGCTTCTTCCGTGGCCGGGGCGGCTTCCGGGTCCAGGGCGACTTCCGACTCCCCGGCTTCCGCAGCGGGTTGTACGTCTGTCACGTCCGGCGTGCCCAGCGTGCCCAGCGTGCCCGGTACATCCGGCGTGCCCGGTACCTCCGGCGCGGGGGTTCCGTCGGACTCGGCCCGTCTGCCCCTGCGCAGCAGCCGGGTCAGCATCGGGGTCTGCGTCATCGGCCGCTGTTCTCCTTCTTCTCGGAGGTCTCTCCCGCATCCCGTGCCGTCCTCTCCCCCGTGACCGGCACCGCGCTCAGGGCCCTCACCTTCCACTCCCCCTCGTCCGTGCGGGCCAGAACCGCCTCCAGCCGTTTGCGGTCGGTGGTCGGCTGCTTCGTCCCGGCGGGCGTGACCTCGACCCGGACGGTGGTGATGAGCTTGGCCGTGCCGGTGCGGGTGTCGAGGGCGGTGATGGCGGCCTCGGTGACCGTGCCGTGCGCCGAGGCACCCGTCTTGGCCTCGGTGCCGCCCAGTTCCTCGCGCAGGGGACCGGTGGAGGCGGCGCGCCAGGATGCGATGCCCTTCTCGGCCCGCTGCCGGGTGGAGGCGTCGAGTGTGGTGAGTACGGCGACGCTCTTCCGTCCGTCGGCGAGCGCCCGGTCGCGCTCCCGGCCATGGGCGAGCGCGTCGTCGGTGCGTGCCTGGGCGTAGGTCCACGCGCCGGTGCCGCAGAAGCCGAGCGCCAGTGCGAGCCCGACGCCGGTGAGGAAGCGGGTCCGCTTCATCGGGTGCTCCCGGTGGCCGGGGTGAGCAGGCCCGTCATGCCCTCGGGTGCCTCGCCGTCCTGGCCGGGCAGGGCGAGGGCGCCGGGGAGCGTGGCCGTACCGGCCGCCCTCGCCCCGCCGCTGCCACTGCCGCCACTGCCGCTCCCGTTGGCGCCGGCGCCGCTGCCGGAGGGCAGGGTGCCGGGCTTGGCCGGTTCGGGTACCGGGCCGCCCTTCGGGGCGTTCGCCGAGCCGCGCACGTTGATTCCGTCCGCGGCGGAGGCGGTGCAGGCCGCGCCGGTGTTGAGGGCGGGCGTGGTGCCGAGGTCGAGCCCGTTGCGGTAGCGGGTGGCGTCGTATCCGGCGGTGCAGGGCAGGGGGTTGAAGAAGGTGACGGCCATGCCGAAGTTCAGCTTTCCTCCGTCGACGGCGGTGGCCCCGGCGGCGACGGCCGCCGGGAACTTCACCAGGAACTCCTCCGTGCCGCGCTGCCGGGTGACGGCGATCTCGGAGGTGGTGAGCAGGTTGGCGAGGACGACGCCGAGGCTCGGGTCGAGGTCCCGCAGGACGCCGCTGACCTGGGTGGCGGCGTCAGGGGTGACGGTCAGCAGGCGGCGCAGGTCGGCGTCGGATCCCTTGAGGGCGCGGGCCAGTTCCTCCGCTCCGGTGGCGAAGTCGCGGATGGCCTGTGCCTCTTCGGCCTGGGTGCGCAGGACGGTCTCACCGTCGGTGATGAGCCGGGTGGTGGACGGCAGGTTGCGGTCGGCGGCCTCCACGAAGCCGCTGCCGCTCTCGAGCAGGACCTCGAGGTCGTCGCCGTGGCCTTCGAAGGCCTTGCCGAACTCGTCCACGACCGTGCGCAGGTCTTCGAGCGGTACGGAACCGGCAAGGGCGTTCACGCCGGTGAGGACGTCGGTGACGGGGGCGGGGACCTGGGTGTCGGTCTCTTCGATGCGGGTGCCCTCGGTGAGGTAGGGGCCGCCGTCGCTCTCGGGCCGCAGGTCGATGTACTGCTCGCCCACGGCGGAGAGCCCGGCGACCACCGCGCGGGTGTCGGCGGGGATGCGCGGGGCGGACTTCTTGATGCGGAGTTCGGCGACGACGCCGTCGGCGGTGAGACCGATCGGGCCGACCCGTCCCACGGAGACGCCCCGGTAGGTGACGTCGGAGTGGGTGAACAGGCCGCCGGTGCGCGGGAGCAGCACGTCGACGGTGTAGTGGTCGGCGACGCCGAGGTACCGGCCGAGGTCGGCGTAGCGGATGCCGAGGAACGAGAGGGCGAGGACGGCGACGAGGAGGAAGGCGAGGTTCTTCAGCCGTACGGCGAGGGTGATCAACCGGGTTCACCTCCCCGGGTGGCCGCCGGGTCCGCCGGCGTCCCGGAGGCGGTGCCGAAAGCGGAGGCGGAGGCGGAAGCCGTGGCGGGGACGGAGGGCAGGGGCAGCGGGGGCGAGTGCTCCGGTGCGGGCTGTCCCGACGACGGCGTTCCCGGCGCCGGGAACGGCTCCTGTCCCCGGCCGGACTCCTCTTCCTCACCGGCCTTCACGGAGGACGGTCCCTCCCCGGCCGCCGGTCCGCCGTCCGCCGGGGCGGAGGGGGAGGCCGTGGCCCGGGGCACCAGGGGCGGGATCACCTGGGTGCCGGGGGCGGCGGTCATGTTCAGGTACACGTTGAGGTAGTCGCCCTTCACCCCCCGCAGCACCTCGTCGGTGAACGGGTACGTCAGCAGTACCTGAAGCGAGTCGGGCAGGTCCGTGCCCGCGTCCGCGAGCGCCTTCAGGGTCGGCGCGATGGCCTTGAGGTCGGCGATCATGTCGTCCTTGCTCGCGTCGATGGTGGAGACGGCGACGCCGGAGAGGGTGTCGAGGGAACGCAGCATGGTCAGCAGGGAGCCACGTTGCTTCTCGAGCGTCTTCAGTCCGGGCGAGAGGTCGGTGAGGACGGTGCCGACGTCGTCCTTGCGGGTGGCGAGGGTCGCGGAGAGCCGGTTGGCGGCGTCGAGGGCGTCGGTGATGTCGCCCCGGTTGTCGTCGAGGTCGGTCACCAGGGTGTTGACCCGTTTCAGTACGGAGCGGACCTCGGGTTCGCGGCCGCCGAGCGCCGCGTTGAGCTCCTGGGTGATGGTCTTGAGCTGGTTGACGCCACCGCCGTTGAGGAGCAGGGACAGCGCGCCGAACACCTCCTCGACCTCGGTGTCGCGGCTGGTCCGGGAGACCGGGATGACCCCTCCGTCCTCCAGCCTTCCGGTTCCGGCCCCTGTTCCGGCCGTGCTGCCGGACTCCTTGGCGGGCGCGACGAGTTGGACGTACTTCTCGCCCAGCAGGCTGGACTGTTCGAGCCGGGCGGTGGCGTCGGCGGGCAGCCGTACCTCGCCGTTGATCCTCATGGTGACGCGGGCCGACCAGTCGTCGTGGCCGAGTTCGATGGCGGTGACCCGGCCGACGGCGACGTCGTTGACCTTCACCGCGGACTGCGGGACCAGACTGAGTACGTCGTGGAGTTCCGCGGTGACGGTGTAGGGGTGGTCCCCGAGGTCGGCGCCGCCGGGCAGCGGCAGGTCCTCGATGCCGTCGAAGCTCGGAAGGCCGGTGGTGGCCGCGCCGAGGGCCAGGGCGAAGCCGAGACCGAGGGCGATCAACCCGCCCAGGGTGAGACCGGCCGCGCCGCCCGTGGTGAGCACGCCGCGCTTGATCCCGTCGGCTGCCGGGCCGGCGCGCCGTGCGCCGCGCTTGCTCGCTCCCCTCATCACTCCCCCTTCCCCGAGACCGCGGCCCCGCCGTCGCTCCCGGCCCCGCCGCCACCTGTGGCCCCGCTGCCGCCCGTGGCCCCACTGCCGCCCGTCGCCCCGCTGCCGCTCGTGGCCGAGCCGCCCGCCGCGGGCAGGGGCAGCAGTGGTCCGCCCATGCTGATCTCATTGAGGTTGGCGCGGCCGTCGAGGGTGCGGGTGTCGGGGTTGTAGGCGCGGACGAGGTTGCCCGCGGCCAGCGGTGCCACGTCCAGCGCCTCGGCGAGGGAGGCCCGTTGCTCGACGAGGGTTCGGGTGAGGGGGACGAGCCGGTCGACGTTCTTCTTCAGCTCGCCCCGGTTGTCCTCGATGAAGGTCTTGACCCGGCCGAGGGCGGTGCCGAGCTCCTCGAGCGCGCCGGTGAGGTCGTCCTTGTTGTCGGCGAAGAAGGTGACGACCTCGTCCAGGCGTTCCTGCGCGGTGCGTACGTCGGTGTCCTTGTCCTTCAGCATGGTGGTGAAGGCCTGGAGCCGGCTGAGCGTGCTGAACAGGTCGCCGCTGCTGCCGTCGAGGGTCTTGGCCGCCTTGCCGAACTCCTCGATGCTCGTGCCGATGGTCTCGCCGTTGCCGTCGAGGTTGGCGGCGCCGGTCGTCAGCAGGTCGGACAGCGCGCCGGCGGAGTTGGCGCCGTCCGGTCCGAGGGCCTCGGAGAGTTCGGTGACCGAGTCGTAGAGCTGGTCGATCTCGACGGGAGTGCGGTTGCGGGAGGCGGGCAGTACGGCGCCTTCGGCGAGGGCGGGCCCCGAGCTGTGGGCGGGGGTCAGCTGCACGTAGCGGTCGGCGACGACGCTCGGTGCGACGACGACGGCCCTCGCCCCCTCGGGAACCTTCACGCCCTCGTCCAGGAGGAGGCCGACCCGCACCGTGGTGCCCTGCGGCCGCACCGACTCCACCTCGCCGGCCCGCACGCCGAGGATGCGCAGGTCGGACCCGGCGTAGATGCCGACGGCGCGGTCGAAGTAGGCGGTGACGCGGGTGCCTTCGGGGTCGAGGACCTTCACGGCGGTCAGCCCGCCGGCGGCGAGCACCGCGAGGGCGAGCACGCCGGTCAGGACTTTTCTGCGTCTGCTCATCGTTCACCGTTCCCCTGGGCCGCCGTCCGTTTCGGCGGCAGGCATCCGGTCTCGGGCAAGGACGTCTCGGGCAGGTAGTCACGGGGGACGACACCGCACAGGTAGCTGTCGAACCAGCGGCCGTTGCCCAGGGTGTTGCCGACGAGGCGGTAGTACGGTCCGGCCAGCGCGAGGGTCTTGCCGAGCTGGGCGTTGTTCTTCTCCAGGACGCCGGTGACCCGGCCGAGGGCCTTGAGGGTGGGGCCGAGCTGCTTCTCGTTGTCGTCGACGAGGCCGCTGAGTTCGGCGCCGAGCTTTCTGCTGCCCTTGAGGAGGGCGCGGATGGCGTCGCGGCGGTCCTGGAGTTCGCCGAGCAGGGAGCCGCCGTCCTCCAGCAGGGTCTCGAAGCTGGACTCCTTGTTCTGCAGGGTTTTGGTGAACGTGGCGCTGCCCTTGAGGAGTTCGGAGAGTTCCGTGTCCCGTTCGGAGACGGACCTCGACAGTGCGGACAGACCGCCGGCGGCTTTCCTCACGTGGGGCGGGGAGTCCTTGAAGGTGTCGGAGATGGTCTCGAAGCTCTCCGCGAGTTTTTGTGTGTCGATGGCGTCGACGGTGCCACTGAGATCCTGGAACGCCTGCGTCACGTCGTAGGGGGAGGTGGTGCGGGACAGCGGGATGCGGCTGTCGGGGTCCTGCCGGGCGGAGCCGAGCGGGTCGAGTGCCAGGTACTTGTCGCCGAGGAGGGTCTTGATGGCGATGGCGGCGGTCGTCCGGTCGCCGAGCCAGGCGTCCTCGACCTCGAAGGTGACCTTCACCTTGGCGCCGTCGAGCCCGACGCCGGTGACCCGGCCGGCCTTGACGCCGGCGATGCGCACCTCGTCGCCCTCGTCGAGGCCGGCCGCCTCGGAGAAGTCGGCACTGTAGGAGGTGCCGCCGCCGAGCGGCAGCCGGTTCACGTTGTAGACGAGGGCGGCGAGCAGGGCGAGGGCGAGCAGCCCGACGACGGCCACGGCGACGGGGTCGCGTTCCTTGACCGGTCTGATGCGCGGGCGCCGGGGACCGGCCACCGCCCGCTCGGCCCTCTCCGCGCTCTCCGCTTCCTCGGCGTTCTCCGCCTTCTCCGCCTTCTCCGCCTCCTCGGCCTCCTCGGCCCTCTCCGCGCTCTCCGCCCTCTCCGCCTTGCCTGCCTCGTCGCTCCCGCCGCGTCGTATGAAGGGCCTCATCCCTGGCACCTCGATTCGGTGATCGCGATGCCGGTCGGCGGCTCGGAGCCGTCGGAGGTGGTCACTCCGCTCACACGGGCCTCGCAGAGGTAGAGGTTGAGCCACGAGCCGTAGGAGGACAGGCGGGCCAGGGCGGTCATCTTGGCGGGGGTCCGGTCGAGGAAGTCCTCGATCTGCGGGGTGTGTTCGCCCAGGCCCGTCGAGAGCCGGCCCAGTTCACGGATGTCCTGCTTGAGGGGCTCGCGTCCGTCCTCGAGGAGGTCGGCGGTGACAGTGGTCAGGTCGCCCATGGCCTCGACCGCTTCGCCGAGGGGTTCGCGGTCCTCGTTGAAGCCGGTGACGAGGTCCTGCAGGGTGTCGACGAGGTCGTCGAAGCCGGCCTCGCGGTCGTTGAGGGTCTTCAGGACGGTGCTGAGGTTGTCGACGACCTGGCCGATCACCTTGTCCTTGGCGGCGACGGTGGTGCTGAGCGAGCCGACGTGGCGGATCAGGCTGTCGACGGTGGCGCCCTCGCCCTGGAGCACCTGCACGATCGATCCGGCGAGTTCGTTGACGTCCTTCGGGGACAGTCCTTCGAACAGCGGCTTGAACCCGTTGAAGAGGAGGGTCAGGTCGAGGGCGGGCGCGGTGCGGTCGAGCGGGATGGTGGCGCCCTCGTCGAGGGCGCCGGTGAGGGCGCCGCTGCCGCGGTCGAGGGCGACGTAGCGCTGGCCGACCATGTTGAGGTACTTCACGGCGGCGGTGGCCGACCGGGGCAGCCGGCGGTCGTCGCGGACGGTGAAGGTGACCTGCGCGGTGCGTCGCTGCACGACGCGGACGTCGGTCACCTCGCCGACCTTCACCCCGGAGATCCGCACGCTGTCGCCGTCGACGAGCCCGGTGACGTCGGTGAACAGGGCCTTGTAGCTGTGGGTGTCGGAGCCCACACCGGTGTTGGCGACGCTGAGACCGAGCACGGTCGTGGCGAGGGCGGTGACCAGGACGAAGACGAGGGACTTGAGCAGCGTCCCGGTCAGCGGGCGGCGCCGCGTGTGCGCGTGGTCCGGGGTGGTCATCCGAGGGTCACCTCCGTGCCGCGGTAGACGGGCCCGACGAGCAGGCTGCTCCAGTCGGGCAGGTCCGCGGGGCTCTGGCCGGCGGCGGGCGCGAGCAGTTCGTTGACGAGGGCGTTCTCCTGCGGCGAGTTGGCGGGGCCGAGGTCCTCGCCCGTCCCGGCGGACGCCCGGGCGGCGGGTGCGGCGGACGCGCCGAGGTAGGGCACCGGGTAGCAGCGGGGGCCGCCGCCGGAGTCGTACGCCGGGGTGTCGCGGCCGGGGACGTAGGCGCCGCGCGAGGGGACGGTGGTGACGTCGACGTGGATGCCGGGCCGGTCGGTGCCCTCGCCGAGCGCCTTGTCCATGGCGGGCACGAACTCGGCGAGGGTGCGCAGGGTACAGGGGAAGGAGGGGGCGTACTCGGCGAGCAGTTCCAGGGTGGGTCTGCCGGTGGCGCTGAGTCGGATGATGGTGTCCTCGTTCTTGCGCAGGAAGGCCGTCATGTCCTCGGCCGTCCGGGTGGTGGCGCCGAGGGTGCCGGCGAGGTCGGCCTCCTGTGCGGCGAGGGTGCCGCTGGTGGTGGTGAAGTCGGTGAGCGCCGTGATGATGTCGGGTGCGGCGTCCGCGTAGACGTGGCCGACCTTCACGAGCTGTTCGAGGTCCCGGTTGAGGGTGGGCAGGTGGGGGTTGAACTTCCGCAGGTGGTCGTCGAGCACGCCGAGCGTGTCGCCGAGCCGGTCGCCGCGTCCTTCCAGGGCCTGCGAGACGGCCGACAGGGTGGCGGAGAGCTTCTGCGGCTGGACCGCGGTGAGCATCGGCAGGACGTTGTCGAGGACCTGCTGGAGTTCGACGGCGTTCTCGGAGCGGTCCTGGGGGATGACGGCTCCGGCGGCCAGCGGCCGGGGCGAGGGGTTCTCGGACGGTACGAGGGCCACGAACCGTTCGCCGAACAGGGTGGTCGGCAGCATCTGGGCGCGGACGTCGTCCGGTACCCGCTCCAGGGTGCCGGGCTTCATGGCGAGGGTCAGCCGGGCGCCGTCGCCGTGGGCGTCGATGGAGCGGACCTCGCCGACGACGACACCGCGCAGTTTGACCTCGGCGCCCGGGTGCATCTCGTTGCCGACGCTGCCGGTCTCGACGACCACCGGGTCGGAGTCGGTGAACCGCTTGTCGTAGACGGCGACGGCCAGCCAGATCAGCAGGGCGGGCACCAGCAGGTACGCCACCCCGGCACAACGGCGGCCCAGTGTCGCGCCTCGTCGTCCGCTCATGTCACCCCGCCACCTTCACGGTCGTGGTCGCGCCCCACAGGGCGAGCGACAGGAAGAAGTCGGTGACGCTGATGAGCACGATGGCGTTGCGCACGGACCGGCCGACCGCGATGCCGACCCCGGCGGGGCCGCCCGAGGCGCGGTAGCCGTAGTAGCAGTGGGCCAGGATCACCATCACGCTGAAGATCAGCACTTTCAGCACGGAGAGCAGGACGTCCGTGGGGGAGAGGAAGAGGTTGAAGTAGTGGTCGTAGGTGCCCCGGGACTGCCCGTTGAACAGGACGGTCACGTAGCGGGACGCCACGTAGGAGGAGAGCAGCCCGATCGCGTAGAGCGGGACGATGGCGACGACGCCGGCGATGATGCGGGTGGTGACCAGGTAGGGCATGGAGCGGATGCCCATGCCCTCGAGGGCGTCGACCTCCTCGTTGATGCGCATGGCGCCGAGCTGGGCGGTGAAGCCGGCGCCGACGGTCGCGGAGAGGGCGAGTCCGGCGACGAGCGGGGCGATCTCGCGGGTGTTGAAGTAGGCGGAGACGAATCCGGTGAACGCGGCCGTGCCGATCTGGTCGAGGGCCGCGTAGCCCTGGAGTCCGACGACGGTTCCGGTGAAGAGCGTCATCGCGATCATCACGCCGATGGTGCCGCCGACGACGCCGAGGCCCCCGGTGCCGAAGGCCACCTCGGCGAGGAGGCGCTGCACCTCCCTGAGGTAGCGGTGCAGGGTCCGCGGGATCCAGACCAGGGCCCGGGTGTAGAAGAGCAGTTGGTCGCCGGTGCGGTCGAGCAGGGCGAGCGGGGAGGCCATCGCGCTCAGCCTCCCTTCGGCGGGACGATCTGGAGGTAGACGGCCGTCATCACCATGTTGACGAAGAAGAGCAGCAGGAAGGTGATGACGACGGACTGGTTGACGGCGTCGCCGACGCCCTTGGGGCCGCCGCGCGGGTTGAGGCCCCGGTAGGCGGCGACGATGCCCGCGATGAACCCGAAGACCAGCGCCTTGAGTTCGCTGATGTACAGGTCGGAGAGCTGGGCGAGGGCGGAGAAGCTGGACAGGTAGGCGCCGGGGGTGCCGCCCTGCAGGACGACGTTGAAGAAGAAGCCGCCGAGGGTGCCGACGACGGAGACCAGGCCGTTGAGCAGGACCGCCACACCCATGGTGGCCAGCACCCGGGGCACGACCAGGCGTTGCACGGGCGAGACGCCCATGACCTCCATGGCGTCGAGTTCCTCGCGGATCTTGCGGGAGCCGAGGTCGGCGCAGATGGCGGAGCCGCCGGCGCCGGCGATGAGCAGGGCGACGATGAGCGGGCTCGCCTGCTGGACGACGGCCAGGACGCTGGCGCCTCCGGTGAACGACTGGGCTCCCAGCTGCTGGGTCAGGGAGCCGACCTGGAGGGCGATGACGGCGCCGAAGGGGATCGAGACGAGGGCGGCGGGCAGGATGGTGACGCCCGCGATGAACCAGAACTGCTCGACGAACTCGCGGAACTGGAAGGGTCTTCGGAAGACGGCGCGGCTCACTTCGGCGGCGAGCGCGAAGAGCCGGCCGGTCTGCCGCAGGGCGCCGGTGATCATGCGCCGCTCCCGGTGGCGGGCATCGGCAGCGTGGGTGCCTGGGCGTGGTGCGTGTAGGTCTCCCGGATGGCGGAGCGCGCGGCGGGCGGCAGCCGGTCGAGCATGCCCATGACTCGTTCGCGCCGTCGGGCGACGGCCCGGCGCGGTGGGAGGCCGGGCGAGGGCTCCAGCTGCGGGACGATCCTCCGGGGCCGGGCCTCGGCGGCGGTGCCCGCCTCGGCGGCGAGGGTGGCCGCGTCCTTCTCCTCGGACATCCCGATGGGTCCCTCGCGCCGGCCGCCGAGGAACTGGGCCACGACCGGCTCCTCGCTGGTGAGCAGCACCTCGCGCGGGCCGAAGGTGACCAGCTCGCGCCGGAAGAGCATCCCCATGTTGTCGGGCACGGTGGCGGCGATGTCGAGGTTGTGGGTGACGATCAGCATCGTCGCGTCGATCTGCGCGTTCAGGTCGATCAGCAGCTGGGAGAGGTAGGCGGTGCGGACCGGGTCGAGTCCGGAGTCCGGTTCGTCGCAGAGGACGATCTGCGGGTCCAGCACGAGGGCGCGGGCCAGGCCGGCCCGCTTGCGCATGCCGCCGCTGATCTCTCCCGGCAGCTTGCCCTCCGCGCCCAGCAGTCCGACGATCTCGATCCGCTCCATGACGATGCGGCGGATCTCGGACTCCTTCTTGCGGGTGTGCTCGCGCAGCGGGAAGGCGATGTTGTCGAAGAGGGACATCGACCCGAAGAGGGCCCCGTCCTGAAACATGAGACCGAACAGTTTCCGGGTCTCGTAGATATCCCTTTCGGGACTGTTCACCATGTCCACCCCGTTGATGAGGACACGGCCCTGCTCGGGTTTGAGCAGCCCTATGAGCGACTTCAGGAAAACGGTCTTCCCGGTACCGGAAGGTCCCAGCATCACGCTCACCTCTCCGGCAGGAAGAGTGAGTGTGACGTCCCGCCAGATGCTCTGCTTACCGAAGGACTTGGTCAGGCCCTCAACCACCACTTCGATTCCCATATCACCTCCAGCGGACGCAGGTCGGATGTGCGCTGCGGGCGCACGTTAAATCGGTGCGGAGCGTACTGACAACGGTCATGGTGCCGGATTCCCCTCCCCTTTCCGGAACTTGTCACCGCGCAGACAACCCGCCCGGCCGCACTTGTCTCCGGGGAGACAGGGGCAGGGTCCCGCGGCTCCGGGGGTGTGGATCCGCAAGACCCTGCCTACGGACGTCCGGGCCCGGTGGGAGGGTGAGGCCGGAAAGCATCCGTCGTGGCTCCGGCCGACGGGGGCCACCGACCTGGAGCCGAGCACCGCACCGGCACGTTACGGCCCAGTAACCTCGGCGGGCAATACCGGGATCCGAGTTTTCCGGGATACCCGCTTCAGCCATCCGGAACCTGTCAGCGCGCAGATAAAACACGTCCCGAAAATTGTCACCGGGTGAGCAGAACGGCTCGGCTGTGAACGCCGAACGGCGGGACCCCGCACCGCCGGACGAAACGTCGACATTGACAGCCGATGACTAAAGCGACCTGTACACCACTCACTCCGGACACAGATGTTTCCACTTTCAAAAGAATCATGAACAGCGGCATTGTTCGGCCAAGTTTCCCGCAAGTAACGTCATTTCTCGCGGACAGGGAACACCGAGCCGCGGGCCGCACGGCCTTCCCTCGAACGACCGGCCACGGCCCACCTCTGCCGGCCAATCCACAAGGAGTCCTGACGTCATGAAGAAGAACACGAGAAGGTTCGCAGTCGTGGCGGGTGCGGCCGCGGCCGCCTTCGGTCTCACCGTCGCGCCCGCCTCGGCGGTGCCCTCCACGGTGTGGACCGTCACCCCGGCGGGCAGCTACACGGCGACGAACAGCAGCAACATCGTGCTGACCGCCACCATCCCGATGACGTGCACCACCTCAAGTGCGTCGGGCACCATGGCCAGCACCACGGGCAACCCGGCGACGGTCGCCGCCATCAACGCCATCAACTTCGGCACCGCCGCCTCGCCGTGCACCAGCGTCCTGGGCAACGTCACCACCGTGGCGGTCACCCCGTGGACCGTCGTCGCGCAGGACTACACCGCCGCGACCGGCGTCACCAAGGGCTACGTCGGCAACGTCACGGCCAACGTGACCGCCGGCGCCTGCAAGTTCACGGTGACGGGCAAGGCCTCGGCCACCTACACCAACTCCACTGGCGTCCTGGCCGTCAACAGCGTCTCCGGCGACCTGGCCGTCAGCTCCAGCCCCGCCCCCGTGAACTGCGGTTCGGTGGTCACGACCGCCACCAAGCCCATCTTCAAGGGCAACTACGCCATCAAGGCGTCGAACGGCACCATCCCGAAGATCGTCGGCTCCAACCCGTAAGGCGCCACCCGCTCATGTCCGCCCGGCCGGTGCTCCCGGCCGGGCGTTCGCGGGCTCTGCGCCGCGTTCCACCGACACCGGTTCCCCTACCCGAGCGGAGTTGTATGAGAGGCCACCGAGCCGCCGTTCCACGGCCGCCCCGTGTCCGCGCCAGGAGCGCGACGATCGCCGCGTTCGTCGTGCTCGCCGCCATGATCCCGGCCGCAGCCTCCGCCGCGGGCACCCGGGAGATCGGCGTCGAACTCCCCTACGTCTGCGCGCTCCCCTCGGGAGAACGGCCCGTGACGGTACGGGTCTCGGCCGCGTTCCCGGAGCGGGCCGAGGCGGGCGAGGCATTCTCACCCACCGACGTCACCACCACCGTGGAACTGCCCGCCGAGGCGGTCGCGGACCTCACCGCGTCCGAGGCCGCCACCGTGCGGGCCGCGACCCGCCTCGCCGTCGGCGTCACCCAGAACGAGGCGGCGGCGGAGGCGACCTGGCGCGGTACGGCGGAGCCGGTCACCCTCCCCGGGTCCGACTCCGACTCCGGGTCCGGGTCCGGGTCCGGGTCCGGGTCGCTGACACTGACCACGACGGGCGACGTCCCCTCGGTGACCGGCCGCGGTGACGGCGACCTGACGTTCCGGACCGGCGCCCTCGCCGTCGACCTGGCGCTCGACGCCGCGAGCGGCACCGCCACCGAGCCCGGTTCACTGACCGTCGACTGCTCCCTCGCCGGGGACGCGCCGGGCAAGGGGCTGCTGACCACCGTGCCGGTCGGACCGGAGACGGCGGATCCGGACGGCACGCCGACCCCGTCGGACCCCTCTCCCGGTTCCTCCGGTTCGCCCTCCGGGCCGCAGGACGAACCGGAGGGCCGGCAGGGGAACCGTGCGCCGGAGGGGGCCGAGAGCCCGCCCCGCGGTACCGCCGCGGACCGCGACGCGCCGCCGTGCCTCTACGACGACGAGCATCCCTCCACGTCGGCGTCGCTGAACGCCTATGTCACCGGCTACACGAACGTGAAGAAGCTGAGGGGAGCCTCGCTCCTCCCTCTGTCCTGCGTGCTGATCGAGCAGGGCCCCACGGACATCGACTTCTTCCCCGACTTCAGCGGCGGCTACCTGTCACAACACTCGGAGGGAACGCTCCGCCACCAGGGGCGCGCGCAGACCCCGCCCTTCGAGGCCACCTTCCTGACCTTCGGCTTCACTCCGACGAAGGCGTCCATGGTGCTGGAGCAGACGGGCCCCATGACCATGGACGCCAACGGCGAGACCTCGTTCGTCACTCTGGCCACCAGTCTGGAAACCCGCGTGCGGATACCGCTGGTCCTGAAGGTGACCGCTCTCGAGGTCAACGGAACGCCCTTGGCGATCGGGCCCGACTGCAGGACGGAGAGGCCCCTTCGCTCTCCCGAACCCGACCCCGCGAAGTTTCCCGGTGACCATGTGCTGCTGACCGGAAAGGGCACGCATCAGCCTCCCGACCAGCCCGTCGGCTACCTGTTGAGCTCCGGCGGCGCGCTGACCGGCGAAGTGACCATCCCCGCCTTCACGGGCTGCGGCGCCGGCGGCGAGAACCTCGACCGCCTCCTCACCGCCTCCGTCTCCGGTCCAGGCAACTACATCAAGCAGACGCAGGGCCAGACGTGCGCGGTGCAGGTCTTCAACGAGAACGAATGCACCGAGGACCTTCAGCCCCTCAAGATCCCCGTCGCCGAACGCTGAGCCGTCCCGTCCCTCCCACCTCCACGGAAGGCCATCACCATGCTCCAGCTCCCCTCCCGCGCCGGTCTCGCCACCGTCTCCGCGCTGACCGCGCTCGGTGCCTTCGTCTCCATGGGCACCGCGACCGCCGCCGAAACCACTCTGAACGGCGAGTGGGCGCCCTTCACCCGCTGTCCCGTGGACGCCCCGGCGATGCTGGCCGCGGACGGCCTCGAGAAGACCCCGCAGTGCGTGGTCTCCACCTCCGCCGGCGGCACCATCAAACTGGGCGAGACCACCGTCGCCACGGGGAAGACCGACCTCCAGCTCGGCATCGTGCAGAACGCGGACGGCACCAGCCGCGTGGTCGCCCCCTCCTCCGGCGCGCTCGTCGCCGACCCCGCCACCGTTCCCGGCGGCCTGCTCGGCCTGATGTGCCCGAGTGACATGCCGGTGATCACGGCCATCTGCAAGACGCTCGACACCTCCTCGCTCAACAGGATCACCGCCACCATGGAGTCCGTCGGCGCGCCCTACGCCTTCGACCAGACCGCGGGCATCCTCACCGACCTGCCGATCGTCGCCCTGCCGGTCCGCATCCACCTGGAGAACCCGCTCCTGGGCAGCAAGTGCTACATCGGAACGGCCGCCAACCCCGTCCTCCTGCGCCCGGAGAACCGCAACTACCCCGAGTTCGGGATGAGCTTCTTCCGGAGCGACGGCACCCTCGACGAGGCCGGTGAGATGAGCCGGATCAACCTCACCGGCGCCACCCAGAACGACAGCACCTTCGCGGTCCCCGCGGCCACCGGCTGCGGCCTGAACCTCGGCCTGATCAACGCCGCGGTCAACGCGAAGACCGGGCTGCCCTCCGCCGCGGGGCACAACAGCCTCACCCTCAACAGCACCCGAACCAGCCTCACCGGCCTCAACGCGCCCGGGACCGTCGTCCCCGACGCCGGCAGGGTACTCGCGGAGAACTGGCACTCCGCCGTCAAGTAACAGCCACCAAAAGGCGGTTCCCGGCCGTCCCACCGGACGGCCGGTGCCCCCGTACGTCACTTCTGCTCAAAGCGTGTACAAGGCAACCGAGTTGATTTAGCTTCAGCGTGCCAGAACGGCGTGACCCCATAAACCCGGCCGGACGTCATCCGCCCTCCGGCGGAACGGCGCCCGGCCGGCCACCCCGCCGGACACATCTGAGAGCAAAGGGTGACTCATGCCCTCGATCACACGGTCACCGGAGGCCGGGGAACCGCTCGGCCCCCTCCCCAGACAGTTCGCGGCCTTCATCCGGCCGGAACTACCGGGGCTGCTGAACGAGATACGGGCGGAGGTCACCCGCGCCTACCCGGTGTACGGCCGGCTGTTCAACGGCCCCGACGGGGACGCGATCCGCCAGGGCGTGGAGCATACGCTGGCCGCCTTCGTGGACCGGGTGGCCAACCCCGGCCAGAGCTCGGAACCGCGGGACGAACTGCTGCGCAGGTTCGGCCGGGTGGAGGCGTACGAGGGCCGCGACCTGGAGACCCTGCAGGGCGCCTACCGGCTCGGCGCCCGCATCGCGCTGCGCCGCGCCAAGACGGTGGGGCGCCAGCACAACCTCTCCCCCGCCCTCGTCCTCACCTTCGCGGACGCCCTCTTCGCGTACGTCGAGGAATTGGAGGCGATCACCCGCGAGGGGTACGTGGAGGCGCGGGAGCGGAGCGCGTCCGAGGTGTCCGCGTTACGAAGACAGCTGTTACACCTGATCCTGGCCGCACCGCCGCTGCCCCGGACGACCGTCTCCGAGCTGTGCGAGGCCGCCGCCTGGGAACTGCCCCGGGAGTGCACCCTCGTCGCCCTCCGCCCCCCGGTGCCCCACCACATCCAGGCGGGTCTCGACGACGACGTCCTCGCCGGCCTCGACATCCCGCAGCCGCATCTGCTCGTCCCCGGGGGCCTCACCCCGCAGCGCCTCACCATGCTGGGCACGGCCCTGGCCGGCACCCGCGCCGCGGTGGGCCTGACCGTACCGCTCGCGCAGACCGCCGACTCCGTCCGCTGGGCCCGCCGTGTGCTCCAGCTCGTCGACGACGGTGTCGTGCCCGATACTCCGCTGATCCACTGCGCGGACCATCTGACGACCCTGTGGCTGTTGTCCGATCCCGCCCTCGTCGACCACCTCGCCGCCCGCGAACTGACGTCCCTCGACGGACTGTCCCCCAGCCGGCGCGACCGGCTCGTCGAGACCCTCCGGGTCCACATCTCCACCCGGGCGCCCGCCGAGCAGGTCGGCGAGATGCTGGGCGTCCACGCCCAGACCGTCCGCTACCGCCTGCGGAACCTGGACGGCTACCTGGGCGACACCCTCAGCGACCCCGATCGCCGCTTCGCGCTCGAAGCCGCCCTGCGCGCCCTCCACCTGCGCGGCAGCGCCGGCCGGGAGTGATTCCCCGCCGCCCGGGCCGGCTTCCCCTCCCGCCGTGCACAGGCACGACGGGCCGTCGCGTCCGGGGAGGCCGACGGCGGGGACCGGTGTGCGGCCCGGGCGGCCGGGGCCGGACGCACGGGCCGCACGGGCGGTGCACCTGTCGCCCGTCAGGAGCCGGGGCACTCCTTCCAGGCCATGTGGTAGGTCGTGCTGATGTCGCCGTCGGTGGAGTCCATCGTCATGAAGCTGACCTTGTCGGGGGACGAGGTGCCGGCGCCGACGCGCAGTTCGGTGTTGATGTTGAAGTTGCGCTGGACGCCGCAGGGGGCGTAGACGAGCTGGGCCCAGTCGGTGGTGTCCGTGGCCTGCCAGTTGTCGTCGTAGGGGCCGGCGAAGGGGTGACTGCGGTACTCCGTGTTCGGGGAGCCCTGGAAGTAGTACGACGCTCTCTGCGTGCCCGTCGCGCCGGGCTGGAGGGCGGCGAAGCCCCGGTAGTCGGCACTCGCGATGGCGTAGGTGAAGCCCTGGGGCACGTGGACGATGAGGCTGAGCTGGCAGTTCTTGCGTGATGCGGTGGGGTCGGAGGCGCCGCCCGCCCGGGCGAGGTAGTCGCTGTACGTGACCGTGAACGCGGTGTTGTCCTCGGAGACGGCGACCGCGGTCGTGCCCTGGGGACAGCCGGAGCCGTTCACCGTGGCGACCTTGATGACGATCTTGTCCGGGGGCGGGTCCACGAAGCCTGTCGACGGGTTGTGCGCGGATATCGAGGCGGTGAGCAGTGCGGCCACCGCGGTGCTGAGGAGCAGGCCACCAGCCATGGTTCTCCCTGTCGGTCCAGTGGGGGGTGAGTGGGACGTGATGGTTGAACAGTCATGCACCTGACAAGAAGCCGGTCGGCCTCCGGCCACGTCGGCACACGAGCTCCCGACCCTCGTGAAGGAGGCGTGGAGATGGCGTGAAGACCGGGAGCGCTCGCATCGTAGGCGGCGCCCCGGGACGCGGACAGGACGAACTCCGGCCATTCGCCCCCGCCGGGCGGACCGGGTGTTCACAGGGAACGAGCGGGGGGAACGAGCGGGGGGAACGGGCGGGGGGAACGGGCGGGGGGAACGGGCGGGGGCGACAGCCCGCGCGCACGCCACTCGTACCGGGCGAAACGGACGTACCGGGAACCTGGCGTGAACACCGGGGCGCCCGGGCGTAGACAATGGCCCACCAGGACCACCCGTCACGGCGGACCAGAACCACCCGACGGCACCACCCGCGGCCCCATGCGGCCGCACCAGCGGCACACCAGGAGGCGGCTCCCTTGGAGCTCAGCAGGCGTACCTTCACCGCGCTGGCCGGCACGGCGGCGCTCGGCCTCGCGCTGGCCGGCAGCGGGGCGGCGACCGGCACGAACGGGACGCGTGCCGTGCCGACGGGGCCGCCGCCCGCCCCGCCGCGCGCGGACGGCAGGCGGCACGAGGTCGGCTTCGACCGGTACTCGCTCCTCGTCGACGGCCGGCGGCTGGTGCTCTGGTCGGGCGAGATGCACCCCTTCCGGCTGCCGAGCCCGTCGCTGTGGCGGGACGTGCTGCAGAAGCTGCGCGCCCACGGCCACAACGCGGTGAGTGTCCCCGTCCCCTGGAACCTCCACTCCCCCGCGCCCGGCGAGCACGACTTCACCGGGGTGCGCGACCTCGACCTGTTCCTCACGACGGCGGCCGAGGAACGGCTGTACGTCGTCCTGCGCCCCGGGCCGTACCTCGGCACCGCCGACCTCGACGCCGGCGGCTTCCCCGGCTGGCTGACGGTCGCCGAGGGCGCGGCCACCGCCGCGGACCCCGCGTATCTGGAGCACGTGGACGCGTGGCTGAGCGCCGTCGACGCCATCGCCGTCCGGCATCTGTTCACCGGGGGCGGCGGCACCGTACTCCTGTACCAGATCGAGGACCGGTACGAGGGGCGGGACGGGAGCGGCCCGGCCGACGCGGGCGCGGGTGCCTACATGTCCCACCTCTGCGGGAAGGTGCGCGCCGACGGGATCGACGTACCGCTGTTCCACAACGACGGCGGCGCGGACGGACTGTGGGCGCCCGGGACCTTCCCCGCCGGTACGGGCAAGCGCGGGGGGAACTGGCTGTACGGGTTCGAGTCCTCACCCGTGCCCGGTGAGGTGCCGGCCGATCTCGGGCACTTCGGCAGGCGCGGGACGGGGGCCGGGGCCAGTGCGCGCACTCCCGGGTTCGTCGCCGGGGCGGCCGTCGGCGCGTCCGACCCCTGGGGCGGGGTCACCTCCGGGGGCAAGGGGTACATCGAGGTGCGCGGGAGGTGGGACCCGGCGTACGAGCGGAGCAGCCTTCTCACCAGCCTCGCCAACGGGATCACCCTGCACAACACGCGCGTGGCGGCCGGCGGGATTTCGTGGGGGTGGCTGGCCTCGCCGCACGTCTACACCTCGTACGACTACGGGGCGCCGATCGACCATGCGCGGCGGCCCACCGCCAAGCTGGCCCCGCTCCAGCAGCTCGGGCATCTGCTGCGGACCGTGCCGGACCTCGCCCGCCTCGAACCGGCGCCCGCGGTGCGGCCCGAGGACGACCGGCTGACGGTCTACCACCTGGCCAACCCCGACACCGACGCCCAGGTGTACGTCCTGCGCAACGACTCCGCCGACGAGGTCCGGTCGGCGCTGCCGGGCACCGGTGTCGACGTGCCCGTCACGGTCGGCGCGCGGGACGCCAAACTGATCGCCGCCGGGCTCCGACTGGGGCGGCGGCGGCTGGCGTTCACCACCGCGCAGCCCCTGTTCGGCATGAGGGCCGGACGCCACGACATCGCCGCGTTCGTGGGCCGGGCCGGCGAGACGGCCCAGATCGCCCTCGACTGCGAGGTCCAGCCGCTCACCAACCGGCTGGACCCCGAGCCCGCGTGGTCCTACGACCGGGGCCGGCTGAACGTGGTCACGCCGCTCGGGGCGGGCGGGCTGAGCCGGGTCCTGGTCGAGGGCGGCGACTCCGACACGCCGATGCTGCTGCTGTTCGCCGACGACGCGACCGCCCAGCGGCTGTGGCCCTACGAGACCCCGTCCGGCCCGCTGCTGGTCTACGGCCCGCCGCTGCTGCGGTCGGCCACGCTGCGCGGCTCCACCGTCCACCTCACCGGCGACAACACGGGCGGGACCGGCCTGGAGGTGTGGGCGCCGCGCGGGATCACCACCGTGACCTGGAACGGGCAGCCGGTGCGCACCACGGTCAGCAGGTCCGGGGCCCTGGTGAGGGAGGGGCTGATGCCCGGTACGCCCGCGCCGTCGCTGCCCGCCCTCACCGGCTGGCGGCGGCGGGCGGAGAACCCGGAGTCCGCGCCGGACTTCGACGACGCGCGGTGGACTGCCGCCGACCGGACCGCCTCCCCGTCCACCACGCCCGTGCCCGAGGGACAACCCGTCCTGTTCGCCGACGACTACGGCTTCCACTACGGCGACGTCTGGTACCGGGGACACTTCGAGGACGCGCGCGACACCACATCGGTGTCCCTGTCCTACAGCACCGGCACGCAGGGGCTGCTGATGGCCTGGCTGAACGGGAAGCCGCTGGGCACGCACCGGATGCCGGTGCCGGACGAGGACACGGCGGACCGGGGCACCTGGACCGCGACCGCGACGTTCCGCGTGCCCGGGAAGCTGCGCGAGCGCGGCGAGCACGTCCTGTCCGTGCTCGTACGGCGGATGCAGCAGGAGGGGGACACGACAGGCACGGCAGGCCCCGCAGGCGCGCGGGAGCCCGCGGCCGGGCGCAGTACGCGCCGGGCGGCCCGTGGACTGACCGGCGTCGCCTTCGAAGGGGCCTCCCCCGAGGTGAGCTGGCGGATCCAGGGGGCCGGGGCGCCGGACCGGGTGCGCGGGGCGCTGAACAACGGCGGGCTGTACGGGGAGCGCGAGGGCTGGCACCTGCCGGGGTACGGCGACGACCGGGACCGGAGCGCCTGGAAGGCCGTGGACCGGCCGCGTGAGGACCGACGACGGCAGGGGGTCACCTGGTACCGGACGGAGTTCCGGCTGGACGTCGCCCCGGACGTGGACGCGTCGGTCGGGCTCGTCCTCGAGGACGACCCCGAGCGCGCCTACCGCGTCCAGATCTTCCTCAACGGCTGGAACATGGGCCAGTACATCAATGACGTGGGCCCGCAGCACACCTTCATGCTGCCGAACGGGATCCTCCGCACACGGGGCAGCAACACACTGGCCCTGGCCGTGCTGTCCGACGGGACCACACCCTCGGGGCCGGACCAGGTGCGGCTGACCCTGATGGGCGCGGCGCGCGGCGGAGTGCCGGTGGAGGCGGTGGAGTCACCGGGACGGTGACCCTCGCGCCTCCACCGGTCCGACAGGCTTCCGTCGGGATCGCGCCGGGCTCACGCCAGCCGGATCACGTTCCAGGACAGCGGTTCCAGTACGGTCTCGAGCCCGCCGTCCGTCAGGGTCGTGCCCCCGACGGTGTGCGGGGTGACCCGCTCCGGTTCGGCGAGGGTGTTGCGTGCGTCGGGGTCGGCGTCCGCGAGGGCGGTGTGCTCCACGACCGAGGTGAGGCCGAGGCCGCCGAGGGCGATCTCCAGCGGCAACGGCTCGGTGCGGCCGCGGTTGACGGCGAAGACGGTGACCGTGCCGTCGTCGGCGCGTACGGCGGTGGCGTGCAGCAGGTCGGCCGTGCCGTACCTGTCGGTCTCGTACGTCGGTGAGTCCACGCGGACGTCGAGGACCTCGCCGCGTCCGTGCCGGGAGGCCTGCGCGAACGGGAAGAACGTCGTCTGCCGCCAGGCGGGGCCGCCCGGTTCGGTCAGGATCGGCGCGATGACGTTGACGAGCTGGGCGAGGCAGGCGACCTTGACCCGGTCGGCGTGCCTCAGCAGCGCGATGAGGAGCGAGCCGAACACGACGGCGTCGGTGACGCTGTAGTTGTCCTCCAGCAGGCGCGGCGCCTCGGGCCAGTCGTCCTGCGCGAAGGTCGTCGCCTGCTCCTGCCAGCGGGTCATGTACCAGACGTTCCACTCGTCGAAGGAGAGGTTGATCCGCTTCTTCGACTTGAGCTTCGCGCCGACGTGGTCGCAGGTGGCGACGACGTTCTCGATGAAGGACTCCATGTCGACGGCGGAGGCGAGGAAGGAGTCGAGGTCGCCGTCGTGGGGCTCGTAGTAGGCGTGCAGGGAGATGTGGTCGACGAGGTCGTACGTCTCGGTGAGGACCGTCGCCTCCCAGGCGGCGAAGGTGGGCATGGACTGGCCCGAGGAGCCGCAGGCGACCAGTTCGACGCCGGGGTCCTGCTGGCGCATCGCGCGGGCGGTCTCGGCGGCGAGGCGGCCGTACTCCTCGGCGGTCTTGTGGCCGGTCTGCCAGGGGCCGTCCATCTCGTTGCCGAGGCACCACATCCGGATGCCGAAGGGGTCCTTGTCGCCGTGCGCGACGCGCAGGTCGGACAGGGCGGTACCGGCGGGGTGGTTGGCGTACTCCTGGAGTTCGAGCGCCTCGGTGACGCCGCGGGTGCCGAGGTTGACGGCCATCATGGGTTCGGCCTGCGGGCCGATCTTCCGCAGGAAGGCGATGTACTCGGACAGGCCGAAGCGGTTGGTCTCGGTGGAGTGCCAGGCCAGGTCGAGGCGGCGGGGGCGGTCCTCGGCGGGGCCGACGGAGTCCTCCCACTTGTAGCCGGAGACGAAGTTGCCGCCGGGGTAGCGGATCGCGGTGACGCCGAGTTCGCGGACCAGGTCCAGGACGTCGGTGCGCAGACCGTCGGCGTCGGCGGCGGGGTGGCCGGGTTCGTGGATGCCGGTGTGGACGCAGCGGCCGAGGTGTTCGACGAAGGAGCCGAAGAGACGGGGGTCGACCGGGCCGACGGTGAAGGCGGGGTCGAGGGTGAAGCGGGCGGTACGCATGTGTTCCTTTCAGAGGTTCGCCGGTGTCCGCGGGGCCGGTGCCGGGCGCGGGTGCCGGGATCCGTCGTCGTGGGTGCCGGACCTGCCCGTCGCGGGGCCGGTGCGGGTGCGGGTGCCGGTGCCGGTGCCGGGCGCGGGTGCCGGTGCGGCGGGTCGTCACTGGCCGGCGAGGCCGGTGTGCGCGACGCCCGCCACGATCTGGCGCTGGAAGAAGACGAAGACGACGATCAGCGGCAGGCCCGCCATGAGGCCGCCGGCCATCAGCTGGGCCCACTGGATGCCGTAGGAGTTCATGACGGTCGCGATGCCGTTCGGCATGGTCATCAGGTCGGGGTTGTTGGTGACCATGTAGGGCCACAGGAAGTTGTTCCACGAGCTGATGAAGGTGAAGATGCCGACCGCCGCGAGCGAGGGGCGCGACAGCGGCAGGATGATCGTGAAGAAGACACGCCAGCGGCCGGCGCCGTCGATGAAGGCGGCCTCCTCCAGTTCGCGCGGGACGCCCTGGAAGAACTTGTAGAGGATGTAGACCATCGCGGCCGGCGCGCACTGCGGCAGGATCATTCCCCAGTACGTGTCGACCATGCCCATCTGCTGCACCGTGGTGAACAGGGGAACGCCGAGCACGGCCGGGGAAACCATCAGCCCGGTCATCACGACGCCCATCAGGACGCCCCTGCCCCGGAACTCGGTGCGGGCGAAGCCGTATCCGGCCAGCGCGCCCACCACCAGCACGACGGCGGTCACGCACACCGACACGACCAGGGAGTTGACGAGCCAGTCGGTGATGTTGCCGGACTCGAGGACCGCCGACCAGGCCTGACCGGTCCACTCCTTCGGCAGCCAGTGCGGCGGTACCTCGACGGCCTCGGTCTCCGACTTCAGGGAGGTGAACAGCGCCCAGGCCAGGGGCGCGAGGAACACCACGGAGACGGCCGCACCGACGAGGGTGAGCACGATCTGGCTCGGCGGCCAGTTCCGGCGGGGCCTGACCCTTACCTGCGGTGCGGCGGTGGTCATCGGCCGCCCTCCTCACGGTTGCGCAGCAGCCACATCCGGGCGAGGGCGACGGCGGCGATGAGCACGAAGAAGATGATGGAGATGGCGGAGGCGTAGCCCACGCGGTAGCTGGTGAAGCCCTGTTCGAGGGTGTACTGCACGAAGGTGCGGGTCGATTCCTCCGGGCCCGGCCCGAAGTCCTGGATCACGACGGCCTGGTCGAAGACCTGGAGCGAGGCGAGGATCTGCAGGGCGAGGACGAGCCCGGTGATGTTGCGCAGCATCGGCAGCGTGATGTGGAGCATGCGGTGCCAGGCGTTCGCGCCGTCCAGCCTGGCGGCCTCGTACAGGTGCGCGGGGATGCCCTGGAGCGCGGCGAGGTAGAGCAGGAAGCTGAAGCCGGCCGTCCACCACAGGGTGGTGATGACGATCGCGAGCATCGCGTAGGACTTGTCGGTCAGCCACGGCGTCTCGAGGCCGAAGACGTGGTTGATCATGCCGGTGCCGGGGTTGAACAGCCACTGCCACAGGTTGGCTGCCACGGTGGACGGCAGCAGGAACGGCATGAAGAAGCACAGCCGCCACAGCCAGGTGCCGTGCTCGATGTGGTGGGCGAGCATCGCGAGGAGGAAGGCGAGGACCGTGATGCAGGGCACGACGAGCAGCGTGAAGTAGGCGCTGTGGCCGAGCGAGTCCCACATCAGCGGGTCCTGCAGGGCCTCGCGGTAGTTGTCGAGGCCGATGAAGTGCGCGTCGTCGCCCGAGATGTTGGCGTCCGTGAGGCTGAGGTAGAGGCCGCGCAGCAGCGGCCAGATCACGAAGAGCGCGAACAGGGCGAGGAACGGGGCGACGAACCAGCCGCCGTGCTGGAATCCCTGCTTGCGGCGGACGGTGGCGCCGTCCGCCGCGGTCGTCGCGCGCACCGGGCGGACGACGGTCTCGGCGCCGGTCGCCGTCATGCGGGCGCACCTCCCTCGGCGGCGGTCCTGCCGTCCATCGGGTTCTTCGTGGCGAGCAGCCCGGTGAGCGTGCTCCTCATCCGGCGGGCGACCGTCTCCGGCTTCGCGGAGCCCATCGTCGAGGAGACGACGAGCGGGCCGACGCGCTGGGCGAGGATGCCGGTGGACCCGGCGAACCACACCTTCGGCTCGGTGGCCTGGTGGTCCATCGCCGTGACGTACTCGTTCTGCGGCTCCAGTTCCCGGTACGCGGCCGTGGACAGGGTCGGCGTGTGGGCGGGGATGTGTCCGCCGCCCGCCCACTGCCGGGCGTGCTGGACGACGTAGGCGGCGAGCCGGTGCGCGCCCTCGTTGGCGGCGCCGCCCCGGTCCGACTGGTGCGGCAGGACGAAGGAGTGCGACTCGGCGTGGGTGGCCGGCTTCCCGAAGACGGGCGGCAGCGGGGTCGCACCGTAGTCGAGTTCCGCGCCCGAGAAGACGGGCACCGACCAGTTGCCCTCCCAGACGAAGGGGGCGCCGTTGATGAACTGTTCGGCGCCCGCGCCACCCCCGAAGCCCGGGTCGGCGTATCCGTCGGTGATGTGCCGGCGCAGGAACTCCAGGACCTGGACGGCCTTGTCGGTGTCGAAGGTGACCTCGGTGCGGGCGTCGTCGAACCAGGTGCCGCCGAGCTGGGTGTAGAAGGCGACGAAGAACCACCACTGGAAGTTCTGGTCGTTGACCCACAGGCCGATGGTCTGCAGCCCTTTCCCGGTGGCCTTCTTGGCCTCCTTCAGCACGTCGAACCACTCGTCGACCGATGTCACGGGCACCATGCGCCCGTCGGCGTCGAGCAGGCCCGCCTTCCCCAGCACGTCCTTGCGGTAGAAGCAGAGCTGGACGTGGATGTCGAGCGGCAGGGCGTAGAGCTTGCCGTCGACGACGGCGCGCTTCCACAGTTCGGGGTTGAAGTCCTCCTCCCGCACGCCGTACTCGGCGAGCAGACCGGCGTCCCAGGGGTCCAGGAGACGGCCCGGCGAGAAGCCGGTGACGCGGCCCAGGTGCATGACGCCGAGGTCCGGCGCCCTGTTGCCCGCCGCGGCCATGGCGAGCTTGGTGTAGAAGGGGCTGCCCCACTGGAGGGTGGAGTCCTTCACGTCGATGCCGGGGTTGTCCTTACGGAAGGCGTCCAGCATCGCGATCATGTTGTAGCCGTCGCCGCCGCTGAAGAGGTTCCAGTACCGCACCCGCGTACCGGCGTCGGAGGCCAGGGCGTCCGCGCCGGTTCCGAGGGCCGCGAAGCCGAAGCTGCCCGCGACCGTCAGGCCGCCCGCCGCGGCCAGTAAGTGCCTGCGATTCAGGCCAGGTCGTCCCATGCCCTGCCCCATCTGTCGAGGTGTCGTGTCGGAGAGGTGTGCGTGCAGGAGGTGCGCTCGTAGGAGGTGTGCACGGCATCCGAAGCAGGTGCGTCGGGATGCCCGGGATGGCATGTTCGACATGTCGAATGACGCCCGTAACTTCGAACGGACCGTAAGGGGCGGGCGCGGGCGCGTCAACGCTTCGGACAAGATCTCGGAGCCTGGCCGACGGGACACCTGTTCGCATGACGTGGACCCTCACGGCGCGTAGTCTCGAACGGCCTTGAGATCACCCGGGGGAACAGGGAAGCAAGGGAGAGAGCGGTGCGTACCAGGAAGGAGATGCGTCGCCTCGCCGACGCACTCATCGAGCCCATCCGGGTGCCGGTGCCCGCCGAGCCCGAGGCCCTGTTCAACGCACTCGTCGCCTCCGTCGGCGCCTGGCGGGGACGTGAAGTCCTCGTCCACCGGGCGGCGTTCCCCCCGCACACCGCGAGCGGACTGTGGCTGGAGCGGGAGAGCCACGACGACGTGGTGGTGGACGAACGGGCGGCCGCATGGCACCAGATCGTGATCTTCTGCCACGAGGTGTGGCACATGAACCGGCGGCGGATGGAAGCGGAAGCGGGATCCGGCGGACGCCCGGCAGCAAAACCGACGCACCGTCAATCCATAGCAGCACGAACTGACTTCAGCCTCGCCGAGGAACAGGAGGCCGACCGTTTCGGCATGCTGATGGGCCGTCGGCTGCGCACCCTGCTGGACGCCTCCACCGACTCCGTGTTCGCCGCCGGGGGCGGCGGCTCCGGCGAACCGCAGGACCTCGCCGGACGCATCGGGGCCGCACTCAACCACCGCGGGACGAGACGATGAACGGCCTGATCAACTACGCCAGCTGTGGGGCGCTGTGGCTCGGTCTGCTGGTGCGGGCCCCGGACCTGCTGCGGCACCGGAGCGATCCGTATCTGCGCTCCATCTGCGCGGTGCTGGGGCTGGCCGGGCTCTGCTTCCTGCTCGGGGCACCGCCGACGGTGGGCGCGATCAACCGCCTCGGCGGAGTGCCGAACCTGGCGGCACCGCTGACGTACGCCGCGATCATCGCCTACGGCGCCGCCTCCCAGGTCCTCATCGTCCACTGGCGCGGCGGCCCGGGGGTGCGCCGCACCGCCCGCCGCTGGATTCTCGCCTACACCGGTGTCCTGATCGGGGTGGCGGTGACCTTCGCCCTCGGGGACGCACCGGTGGAACGCCGCACCGACCTGGACACCTACTACGCGACGACCCCGTACCTGGCGCAGATGATCGTGCTGTACCTGGTCGCGCACCTCATCGCGGTGACCGTGACCGCGGTGACGTCACTGCGCTGGGCACGCCGGGTGCGGGGCGGACTGCGGGCGGGCCTGACGCTGATGGGAGTGGGCGCGCTGTGCGGCACCGGCTACAGCGTGGCCAAGCTCGTCGCGGTGGCCGCCCGCTGGTCCGGCCGGGACTGGACGGCACTCGGCACCGCCGTCTCCCCGGCCGCCGCGGGGCTGGGCGCGCTGCTGACGGTCGTCGGGGTGCTGGTACCGCTGGTCACGCCCCGGGTGGCCCGGTGGGGGCGGGCCCGGCGGACGTACGCCCGGCTCGAACCGCTGGAGCGGGCGCTCGACGACCTGCTCGTCCGCCGGACGCTGCGGCTGCCCCGGCCCCGGCTCGCGTCCCCCGCCGCCCTCCTCGTGTGGCGCCAGACCAGCATCCACAACGCGCTGAGCCACCTGGACGCCTACTTCGACCGGGACCTGTTCGACCGGACCCGCGCGTCCGCGCTCCGCACGACGGCCGATCCCGAGTGGGCCGAGGCCGCCGCCTGGGCCGCCGTGATCGTCACCGCGGTACGGGACGAGGCCGCACCCGGACGTCAACTGCCGCCGGCCCACGGCACCGGACGGTTCCTCGACCGGATCCCGGGGCCGGCCGGACTGGCCCGGATCGCCGACGCCCTGGCCGGCACCGCACCGGTGTCACCGGTGTCACCGGTGACACCCGCCGCACCGGTGACACCGGCCGCCCCAGTGCCGCGGGCCGCCCCGGTGCCGCGGGCCGCCCCGGTGCCGCCGACGGCTCCGGCACCCTCCGCCACGGCAGCATCCTCCACGGCACCATCCGCAACGGCACCCACAGCACCGACGGGGGCGGTATGAGCGGTATAGGCGGTATGGAACGCGACGGCCGCGGTGGCCGTGACCGCCGGGCCGGACGTGCCGGGCGCACCGCGCCGCCAGGGGGCCGTACGGCATGAGTCTCGTCGTGTACCTGGCCGCCTTCATGCTGGGGATCTCCTCCGTCCTGGTGCGGCGCCGTCCTCGCACCGCCCTGCGCGACCCGCTGACGCTCTCCACCTGCGTGGCGATCGCGCTCGCCGCCCTGGTCTTCGTCTGTGCCGCCCCGGCGACCCTGGCCGCCGTCAACGAGCTCACCGGCATCCCCAACTTCGGTGCGCCGCTGACCTACGGGATGCTCTCCGCGTACAGCTGCGCCGCGCTCGTCCTGCTGATCAACTGGCGGGGCGGGCCCCGCGGGCTGGTGCGGCGCATGGTGCTGCGCAGCGTCGCCGCGTACGGGCTGCTGGTGCTCGCCATCGTCGTCCTGTTCGCGCTCGCCGACGCGGGCACCGAGCGGCTGACCGACCTCGACACGTACTACGCCAACACCCCGTTCATGCGGGAGATGATCCTGCTGTACCTGCTCGGGCACAGCGCGGCCATGCTGGTCATGTGCGTGGTGTGCCTGAAGTGGGCCCGTGAGGTCACCGGGCTGCTGCGCACCGGGCTGTGGCTGATCCTGCTGGGCACGCTGCTGGACGTGGTGGGCTTCCAGCTGACCAAGTACACGGCGGTCGTGGCCCGTTGGAACGGGCATGACCTCGACTTCCTGTCCACCGACGTCGCCCCGCCGATGGCCTCGCTGGGCGCGGTGCTGTGCTCGGCGGGATTCGTGCTGCCGAGGCTGCTGCCCCCGACGCTCGCCCAGTGGCGGGGGCTGCTCGACCACCGGCGGCTGGCTCCCCTGTGGTACCTCGTACGGTCGGCGTCCACCGCTCCCAAGCCGCCCACCGCCTGGTGGCAGCTCCCCCAGGTCCGGCTGCAGTGGCGCGAGGTCTCCATCCACGACGCCCTGCTCGCGCTGGCACCGTACTTCGACCACCGCGTCCGTGAACGGGCGCGGGACGAAGCCCTGGCCGCCGGGCGCTCCCCCCACGAGGCCCGGCTGGCGGCGGAGGCCGCCATGCTCGCCGACGCCGCGCGCCGGGCCGCCGCCCGCGAGGAACCGCCCCAGACGGACGGCAGTTACCGGCTGCACGCCACCGAGGTCCTGGGCACGAGCGGGCTGGTGGAACTGGCCCGGGCGCTGGACCGGGAGCGTGACCGCCCTCCCCCCACCGCCCCCCACACACACCACACGCCTCCCGCGTCCGACGGCGCGGGGCCGAACTCCATGGCTGGACCCATGGCAGAACCCGAGGAGCCCCATGTCGCGTAGAGCTGTCGTCATCGGTGCCGGGCTGGCCGGCATGCTGGCAGCGGCCGCCCTGTCCGACGCCGGAGCGGACGAGGTGATCGTGCTGGACCGCGACGATCTGCCCGACGGCCCCGAGCACCGCCGGGGCCTGCCGCAGGGGCACCACGCGCATCTGCTGATGCCGGGCGGGCTGGACGCCATGGAGGAACTGCTGCCGGGCGTGGATCCGCGGGGACGGCTGCTCGCGGCCGGCGCGCACGAGGTCTCCTTCAGTTCGGGCATGCTGGCCCTCACCTCCGAGGGCTGGCTGAGGCGGTGGCGGCGCGCGGGGCCGGTCATGCTGACGTGCACCCGGCCACTGCTGGACTGGGTGATACGGACCGCGGTGCTGGAACACGCGCCGGTCGAGATCCGCAGGGCGGCGGTGACCGGGCTGACGGGATCCGCCGGGCGGGTGCGCGGGGTACGGGTGGCGCCGCCCGGCGGCGGGGAGAACCGCCACGCGATCCGTGACGAGGAACTCGACGCGGACCTCGTCGTCGACGCGAGCGGGCGCGGTACGCGGGTCGTGACCTGGCTGGACGGGATCGGTCTTTCCGGCATCCGGGAGCGGACCGTGAACTCCGGTCTGGTCAACGCGACGCGTCTGTACCGGGTGCCGGAGGGTGCGGAAGGCTTCCCGCTGACGATCGTGCAGGCGAACCCGTTCGCCTCCCGGCCGGCGCGGAGCGCGATGGTGATGCCGGTCGAGGGCGGCCGGTGGCTGGTGAGCTGCGGCGGCTCACGCGGCGGTGAGCCGCCCGCCGACCCGGAGGGCTTCCTGCGGTACATGCTCGACCTGCCGGACCCGATCGTGGGCCGGCTGGTCTCCGGCGCCGAACCGCTCACCGACATCCATCTGAGCCGGTCGACGAGCAATGTGCGGCGGTATCTGGAGAAGGCGCCCCGGTGGCCGGACGGCTTCGTCGCCCTCGGGGACGCACTGGCCACCTTCAACCCCGCGTACGGGCACGGCATGTCGGTGGCCGCGTTCGGCGCGCGGGTCCTCGGCCGGGAGCTGAACGGGGTGGCCGGTGACCTCGGCGCGCCCGGTCTCGCCCGGCGGGTGCAGCGGGGCGCGGCGCGGGTGGCGGAAGCGGCCTGGTCCATGGCGGTCAGTCAGGACGTGCTGTACCCGGGGGTGCGCGGTGGTACGCCGACCGTCGCCGACCGCGTCGTCTCCGCGTACACGCGGCGCGTCACGCGGGCGGCCACCGGCTCGTACCCGGCGGCCTCGGCGCTCTGGGGTGTCACCGGTCTGCGCGCGTCCCCGGCCCGGATGTTCCACCCGGCGACGGTGCTCGCCACCGTCGCCGGCTCCCCCCTGCCCCCGTCGACCCGGCCGCCGCTGACCGCCGACGAGCGGAAGGTCCTCGATCGGCTGGATCGTACGGGGGTCTGAGAGACGGGCGGGCGGGAGAAAGGGGCCGGTCCGTGCGTCAGCCCGCGAAGGCGGGCTGGGCCACGCCCCGGCCCGCACCCGGGACCACCAGGAGCGAGCCGGCCAGGGGCGGCGCGGGGTCCAGGCCCACCCGGGCCGTGGTGATGTACAGGTCGGTCAGACCGGGGCCGCCGAAGGCACAGGCGGTGACGCGCGGGACCGGGAGTTCGATCACCCGGTCCAGGGCGCCGGACGGGGTGTAGCGGCGTACCGCCGCGCCGTCCCACAGCGCCACCCACACACAGCCCTCGGCGTCGACGGTGAGGCCGTCGGGGAAGCCGGCGCCGTCCTCGACCTCGGCCAGCGGGCGGCGGCCGGTGACCCTGCCGGTGTCCGCGTCGTGGTCGAAGACGTCGATACGGCGGGTGGGGGTGTCGATGTAGTACATCAGGCGCCCGTCGGGGCTCCAGCCGGTGCCGTTGCTCACCGTCACGTCGTCGAGGACGAGTTCGGCGGTGCCGTCGCCGGTGACGCGCGAGAGCGTACCGCCGCCGGTGGCCTCGTCGTAGCGCATGGTGCCGGCCCACAGGGCGCCGTCGGGGGCGACGGCGGCGTCGTTGCCGCGGCGGCCGGGGACGGGCTCGTGGCGCAGCCAGCGGAAGGTGTCGTCGGGGTCGAGCAGACCGATGCCGTCCCGCAGGTTGAGGACCAGGCCGCCGCCCACGCGGGGCTTGACCGCGCCCACGTGCTGTTCGCCGCGGCGCAGGGTGCGCCGGCCGGTGACCGGATCGTAGCTGTGCAGCCGGGAGTTGAGGATGTCGATCCACAGGAGGCGGCCGGTCGCGGGGTCCCAGGTGGGGCCCTCGCCCAGGGCGGACTCCGCCCGGACCGCCACCTCGTACGGGGCACCGTCACGCGTCGTCGTCATGTTGTCCTCCGGTGGCCGAGGCGCTCGGACAGGTCGTCGGCGCCCTTGGCGGCAAGCTGTTCCAGCTCGGTGAGGCGGTCGTCGCTCCAGCGGATCATCGGTACGGAGATGGACAGCGCGGCGACCACCTGTCCGGTGCGGTCGCGGACCGGGGCGGCCACGCAGCTGACGTCCGGGTTGGACTCACGGCTCTCCACGGCGACACCCCGGGCCCGGATCTGTGTAAGGGCCTCGCGCAGGGCGGCCGGGTCGGTGATGCTGTTGGGGGTCATCGCGGCCAGCTCGGCGTCGTCGGGCAGGCGTGCGGCGAGTTCCCTCTCCGGGAGGGAGGCCAGCAGCATCTTGCCCACGGAGGTGCAGTGCGCCGGCAGCCGGCGGCCGGCCGCCGACACCATCCGTACCGCGTGGGTGGAGTCCACCTTGGCGATGTAGATGACGTCGGTGTCCTCCAGGATCGCCACGTGCACCGTCTCGTCGCAGGTCTCGGCGACGGACCGGGCCACCTGCTGGCCCTCGGCGGCGAGGTCGAGGTGCTCGGCGTAGCGGGCGCCGAGCTGGTACGGGCGTACGCCGAGCCGGTAGCGGCCGGGCTGGCCGGTCACCGGGACGATGTACTTCCGGGCGGCGAGCGTGGTCACCAGTTCGTGCACGGTGGTGCGCGGCAGTTGGAGTCTGCGCACGATGTCGGGGGCGGAGAGCGTTCCGTCCCCGTCGAGGAAGAGCTCGAGAATGTCGAGAGCCCGGGTCACGGCTGGTACGAGGCGTCCCACGGCCGGCCCCTCCCTGTCTGTCTCAGCCCGTTCGAGATATCAACAGGCGATCGGAATGGCGAACACACAGGCTAGCCATCCGGCCCCACCCGGGCAATGGCCTCCCGAGGAACCGACACCGCCCCTGACAGCCGGACCGGCCCCGACACGGCCCTTGCGGTCCGACCGGCCCTTGCCTGCCCTGCCTGCCCCGCCTGGGTCCTGCCCAGTCCTGGCAGCCCTCCTGGTCCCATCAGCCCTGACAGTCCCACCGGCCTCACCCGTCCGACCGGTCCTGCCGGCCCTGCCTGCCCCGCCGGTCCTACCGGTCCTACCGGCCCTACCGGCCCTACCGGCCCTACCGGCCCTACCGGCCCTACCGGCCCTACCGGCCCTACCGGCCCTACCGGCCCTACCGGCCCTACCGGCCCTACCGGCCCTACCG
>NZ_JBIAIV010000035.1:42936-82855 GCF_042871645.1 Streptomyces sp. NPDC005774
CCGGTCCTACCGCATCTCGCCGACCCCGCCTGCCCAACCGGCCCTACCGGTCCTACCGGTCCTACCGCATCTCGCCGACCCCGCCTGCCCAACCGGTCCTGGTAGCCCTACCGGCTCTACCAGTCCCCGACAGACCCGCCAGTTCTGACAGCCCGACCGGCCCTCGCCTGCCCCACCCGGCCCCGGCGCTGTCCGGCTCGTCCCCGGTCAGCGCCGGGTGCGGGGGCCTCCCAGTTCGCCGCGGAGGCGCTGTGCCCTCAGGACCAGTTCCAGTTCGAAGCGACGGTCCGGGTCGTCGATCTCGTCGCCCCACAGTTCGCGGATCTGCCGCAGCCGGTAGCGGACGGTCTGCGGGTGCACGCCGAGCCGCGCCGCCACCTCGGGCGCGCCGCCCCGGGTCTCCAGCCACGCCAGCAGCGTTTCCGCGAGCCGCCGCCCGTTCGTGGGGGCGCAGTGGGCCAGCGGGGCGAGGCACTTGAGCGCGAGGTCGTCGATGAGTTCCTCGGGCTGGAGCAGCACCAGCGCCTCGGTGTGCTGGGTGCAGTGCAGCACCTCGCCGGAGGGCAGCAGCCCGCGCTCCATCAGGCGCAGGGCGGCCTCGGCCCAGCGCAGCGACTTCGCCGCGTCGGCCGGCGGCACCGGCGGGCCGATCGCGCCGGACCAGCCGGTGAGCGCGCGGTGCAGCAGTTCGGGGCGGCCTGCGGCGTCCGGCTCGGGGACGATCATCCGGGGCTGCTCGTACTCCATGTCGAGCAGCACCTCCTGGCCCACGGCGGGCGCGACCGCCTCCCGCGCGGGGCGCCGCAGGACGCCCACCGCGACCTTCCCGGGCAGCGGCCAGCCGACGCGGGCGGCCCGCTCGGCGAGCGCTTCGGCCGGATCGCCCCGGTGATGCTCGGTGAGCAGGAGCTCCATCAGCCGGCGCTGCAACCGCAGCCGCTCCCCCGCTTGGCGGGCGGCGGCCTCGGCGTAGCCGCGGACGGACTGGTCGACCAGTCCGTCCAGGTATTCGTAGCCCGCGTCGGCGAGTTCGTACATCGCGGGCGGCGGGATGTCGATGCGCTGGCCAATTTCGGCGAGCCGCCGCCAGGCCATGCGGACGCCGAGCCGGTAGATCGCCTGGAGCGAGTCCAGTGACCGTCCGTGCAGGCCCTCACCGCGCCCGAAGTCGTGGAACAGGCCGGGCGGCGCCGTGGGAGGGCCCGCCGAGTGGTCGGCGTGCTCCAGGTGCTGCACGAACACCTCGATGGCGCGGCGGATGCCGATGAGAGCCATCGGTTCGCCGGAGCCGTCGAGCACGACGGGGAGTTCGGGGTACTCGCGCTGGATCTCGCTCATGATCTCTTCGGCGAGTCCGGGCGCCTCGGCCATGGCCGTCTCGGCGAACCTGTGCACCTGGGAGCGTGGTACGTCCTGCCAGGCGGACCGGGCCGTGACGGTTCTGGACACCGTCACCGGTCAGCTCCCCTGCCCCGCGTGCTCGTAGGTGATCAACGGCGTGTTCGGCTGGTCGGGGGTGGCATCGAGCAGCGCGACCACGCCGAGGGCGGCGCCCACGGCGAGGGCCGAGGCGAGCACGACCGTCAGCGCGGCGGCAAGCAGTCTGGACATTTCAGGGTCAGCCTCTCTGTTCGGAGGATTTCCCCACCCCCCGAAAGCACATTCCGCCACCCCTGTCCGTCGCCCCCCAGTGTCGAGTGTGCATTGACACTGCGTCAAGGGGCGTTTACGGTTCCCGGCCCAGAGGGAGTTCGGTCCCGGCCCGCAGGGGGTGCCGGATGACTCCGCCCCTCCGCACGCGCGTTTTTCCTCTACGGATCCGGCCTGTCCGCGCCGATCCGTCCCAAGCCCCTGGAGTACCCGGATGCGCCGTACAGCCTCCCCCTTTTCCCTGGTCATGCTCGGTTTCGGAACGTTTCTGCTGGTGCTGGCCCCCCTGCTGGCGTGGTACGTCCAGCCACGTGCCGCGGTGAACCCGGTCGACATCGACACCACCGCCGTCTACACCGGCCGGGGCAGTGTGTTCGACCTCGACCGGGTCGAGACCGTGCCGGACCAGGCGATCACCGTCACCCAGCGGGTGCGCGGGAACGTCGAGGCCAGCGTGGGCAGCGGGAACGCCGTGTGGGACGTGATCACCACGGTGGACACCGACAAGTCGCTGCCGGCCGCCGATCCGCATGACGCACTGGACTTCGCACCGCACCGCTGGGTGCTGGACCGCGAGACCACGAAGCCGGTCCACTGCTGCGAGGAGAAGCCCCACATCGAGGGTGAGGCGTACCTCAAGTTCCCCTTCGACGTGCAGAAGCGCTCCTACCAGTGGTGGGACAACACCCTCGGCGACACGGTCGTGATGCGCTACCGGGGCACCGAGAAGGTCCAGGGGTACACGGGTTACCGGTTCACCGCTTCGGTGCCGGCGACGAAGAGCGGCACCCGGCTGGTGCCGGGCAGCCTCGTGAACGAGCCGGACCGGCCGCAGGTGCTGGCCGAGGAGTGGTACTCCAACCACGGCCTCGAGCTGATCGTGGACCAGGCCACCGGCCGCGTGATCTACGCGCAGACCGGGCCGAAGCGCACGCTGCGGGCGCCGGGCGGGGACGAGGACGCGGCGGTGCTGCTGGACGCGGAGAAGCTCGCGTTCACGACCGCGACGCAGAAGGAGGCCGTGCGGCAGGCGAAGCGTGACAGCGGGCAGCTGCGCATGGTGGGCAGGACCGCTCCGGTCGGCGCGGCCGTGGCGGGATTCGTTCTCGCGGTGACCGGCGGGGTTCTGGTGGCACGTGGACGGAAGGAAGAAGAGCGTCCCGGTTTGCCCGGTACTGCTCAGTAGATGCTCACGAACCTCAGTGACTTTCGAGTCGACAAGGAACGAAATTGTCATCCCGGTGAGTAGCCCTGGGGAACGTCTGGGCGAAAACTGTCCATCCCCACCCCGCACACAAGCCATTCACCGTGCACGCCCAGGGAGAGCCCGAGTGCTCTCCCGAAGCGTGTGCGTTCCGGTCGACGTCATCCCGTCCGTCCGAAATCCGTCCGTCCCGCATCACCACGTTCCGCACCCCCTGCGCCTCGTGACACTCCCTGCACCTCAGACACTCCCTGCACCTCGGACACTCCCCGCGCTCCGCAACGCGGTCCGCGCTTCGAACACTCCTGTCCCATCCGCACGTGTCCCGCGTACCCCACGCATGACCTCAAGGCGAGTTGGAGCACCGATGCCCCAGCACGTACCGTCCTCCTCGCTGCGCATGCCGCTGCCCAGCGTGCCGCAGCCACCTCCGGTGGCGCCTCCCCACCCCCGCCGGATCGTCTTCCTCGCCCACCGCGATTTGGACAATCCCTCGGCCGGCGGCTCCGAACTGCTGGTCGACCGGCTGGCCGACGGCCTGACCCGTATGGGCCATCAGGTCACCCTGCTGTGCGGGGGGCCGGCCTCCCCCAGGCTCTCGGCGGCGCCCGAGCGGGGCGGTACCCCCGTCCGCGACTACCGCGTGGTGTCGGCGGGCGGCACCTACAGTCACTTTCTGCGCGCCCGTTCCGCCTTCGCCCGCCAGGTCGGCGACTGCGATCTGCTGGTCGAGGTCTGCAACGGCATGCCGTATCTGGCACCGATGTGGCATCGCGGGCCGACGCTGTGCCTGGTCAACCATGTGCACACCGACCTGTGGGGGATGCGCTTCGGCGGTCCGCTGGCTCCGGCCGCGCGGATCGGACGCAGGCTCGAGCACTGGGCGCTGACCGGCGCCCGGCAGCACGGGCTGATGGTCGCCGTCTCCCCGTCGACCGCGGACGCGCTGCACGGAATCGGCGTGCCCCGCGGGCGGATCAGGGTCGTGCACAACGGTGTGGAGGAGCCCGGTCCGGCCACCGGGCGTTCCCCCGAGCCGCTGTTCGTGGCGGTGGGCCGGCTCGTCGAGTACAAGCGGATCGATCTGCTGCTCAGGCTGTGGGAAAGGGTACGGCCGGTCACCGGCGGCCGGCTGGTGATCGTCGGCGACGGCCCCGAGCGGGAGCGTCTCGAACGCCTCGCGGGTCCCGGTGTCGAGTTCACCGGCCACGTCTCCGAGGAGGAGAAGCACCGTCTGCTGTGCGCGGCCTGGCTGCTGCTGCACCCCTCCGCCGTGGAGGGGTGGGGCCTGGTCGTCACGGAGGCGGCCACACGAGGGACCCCGACCGTCGCCTTCGACGTGCCGGGGCTCAGGGACTCCGTGGTGGACGGTGAGACCGGCGTACTGGCGCCCGGCGAGTCCTCGTTCGCGGCGGCCTGGTGCACGCTCACCCTGTCCGGCGCCCGCCGGGAACTGATGGGCGAGACGGCCAGGGACCATGCCGCCCGTTTCCGCTGGGACCGCACGGTGCGGCAGTTCCGCACCGTCGCGGCGGAGGCGGTGCGGACCCACCGGCCATGAGCGGCAGACGTATGACTGACAGGGGCATGACCCACAGAGAACCGGGTGGCACGGGTATGAGCGGCAGAGGCAGGAGCGGCGGCGCACCGAAGGGTCCCTCCCCGCGCCGTTCACTCGCTCTCTTCCGCGCCTTCATGCGTGAGCAGGAGGACCCCGACGCCTGCTACGCGCTGCTCGCCCGGGACGCCGCCGACCAGGTCGAGGCGTACGACGGGCCCGTGGCGGGCCGGGTCGTGGTCGACGTCGGCGGCGGCAGCGGGCACTTCACCGAGGAGTTCCGCCGCCGCGGCGCGGACGCCTTCCTGTTCGAGCCCGATGTGCGCGAGCTGGCCGAGAAGCCGCCCGAGGGCACCGTGGTCGCGGACGGCTATCTGCTGCCCCTGTGCGACGGGGCCGCGGACGTCACGTTCTCGTCCAACGTCCTGGAGCATGTGGCCGATCCGCAGACCTTCCTCAGTGAGCTGGCCCGGGTGACCAAACCGGGCGGACTCATCTATGTGTCGTTCACCAACTGGTTTTCGCCGTGGGGCGGGCACGAATGGGCCCCGTGGCACTATCTCGGCGCCGAGCGGGCCCGCGCCCGCTACCGGCGCCGCACCGGCAGGCCCGCCAAGCACACGCTCGGCGAGAACCTCTTTCCGGTACACATCGGTACCACCCTGCGGCAGGTACGGGGCCGCGCCGACGTACGCATCGTCTCGGCGCGCTCCCGTTACTGGCCGTTCCTCACCGAGACCGTGGTCAAGGTGCCCGGTCTGCGTGAGTTCGCGACGTGGAATCTCCTTCTCATCCTCCGGCGGTGTCCCGAATGACGACCACGGTCCAGGCTTCCCCTCCGGCAGCCGCCCCCCGTACCGCGACCGCCGCGGGCCCACCCCAGGGCCCGCGGTCGCGGCGCTGGCTGCTGGGCTTCTGGGCGGTGGCGTTCGCCCTCTTCCTGGCGGTGCAGCCGGGGCGGCAGACGTTCGACACCAAGCTGGGTGTCACCGTCGACCCGGGCCGGTTCCTCGCCGACCTGGGCCAGCTCTGGCAGAGCCAGGGGTCCTTCGGCGGGGTCAACAACCAGTACATCGGCTACCTGTGGCCGATGCTGCCGTTCTACTGGCTGTGCGACCTGGTGCAGCTCCCCGTGTGGCTGGCGGAGCGGCTGTGGTTCTCGCTGATCGTGTCCGTCGCCTTCTGGGGCGCGCTGCGTCTCGCGGAGCGGCTGCACGTGGGCAACGGGACCTCCCGGCTGCTCGCGGCGACGGCGTACGCGCTGTGGCCGTTGTTCACGACGGTGATCGGCTCGACGTCGGCCGCCGCCCTGCCGGGCGCGTTGCTGCCGTGGGTGCTGCTGCCGCTGACGAACGGGCGGTACACGGCCCGGGTCGCGGCGTTGCGTTCGGCCCTGCTCGTCCCGTTCATGGGCGGGGTCAACGCGGCCTCGACGCTGGCGTCGCTGCTGCCCGTGGGCCTGTATCTGCTGTCCCGGCCGCCGGGACCGCGCCGGTGGAAGCTGATCGCCTGGTGGGCGCCCGCGGTCGCGGTGGTGACCGCCTGGTGGTGGATCCCGCTGCTGCTGCTCGGCGTGTACGGCGAGAACTTCCTGCCCTACGTCGAGACCGCGCAGACCACGACGGACACCATGGCGGCCACCGAGGCGCTGCGCGGGGCCGGCAACTGGGTGGGGTACCTGCACTTCGGTGAGGCGTGGCTGCCCGCGGGCTGGACGGTCGTCTCCTCGGTGCTGGTGATCGTCTGCTCGGCGCTGGCGGCCGGTCTGGGTCTTGCCGGGCTGGCCCGGCGGGACCTGCCGGAGCGGCGCTGGCTGGTGCTGACGGTGCTGGTGACGGTGCTGGTGCTGCTCGCCGGGTACGGCGGCGCGTTCGGCGGCCCGTTCCACTCGGTGGTGCAGGGCTGGCTGGACGGCCGGCTGTCGCCGTTCCGCAACATCTACAAGTTCCAGACGGGCCTGGCGCTCGCCCTGGTCCTCGGTCTGGCCCATCTGGTGGGCACGGCCGCGCGGTCACGGACGGCCGAGGGGGCCCACGGAATCCGGCGGCGGGTGCGGAGCCGGCGCTTCGCACCCCTGGTCGCCGCGGTGCTGATCCTGCCGGGGCTGGTCTGGCCGTATCTCAACGGGTCGATCCTCAACCCCGGTTCGTTCCAGGAGATCCCCAAGTACTGGCAGGCCACGGCCGACTGGCTGGAGGAGAACTCCCCCGACTCCCGTGCCCTCGTCGTGCCGGCGACCGCGCACGGTATCCACACCTGGGGCTCGACCATCGACCAGCCGCTCGACGTGATCGCCGACTCCCGCTGGGCGCAGCGCGATTACGTGCCGTTCGGCACCCCGGGCAACCGGCGGGCCATGGACGCGGTCGAGCAGGCCCTGCTGACCGGCGCCGAAGTGCCGGGCCTCGGAGACTACTTGAGCCGCGCCGGCCTCTACTACGTCGTGGTGCGCAACGACCTCGATCCGGACCAGATCGGGCAGGTGCCGACCACGACGGTCAAGCGCACCCTGGAGCAGTCCGGGTACGAGCGGGTCACCGGACTCGGTCCGGTGTCGACCGGCGGAGTGATCGCGAACGGCACCCCGCTCCAGGTCGAAGGGCTGTACCCGCAGCAGCGTGCGGTGGAGATCTACCGTCCGACCGGGGCGGACGTCCGGCGGCCGGGGCAGGCCTCGCTGACCCCGATCGCCGACACCGCCGTGGTCTCCGGCGGCCCGGAGGCACTGCTGCCGCTGGCCGGCGAGCTGCGCGGCCGGCCGGCGGTGCTGACCGGTGACGGCCACCCGGGGCTCGACACCCCGCCGGTGCAGGTGACCGGCGACGGGATGCGGTACGCGGACACCCGGTTCGGCCTGGTCAACGCGAACACGTCGTACACGTACACCCGCGACGAGCGCAACGCGCCCGACTCCGTGCAGGACGCGGGTGAGCGGCCGCACCAGATCCTCCCCAAGGGGGGCCTGGACCACCAGACGGTTGCCGAACTGCGCGGTGCCCGCTCGGTGTCGGCGTCCTCCTACGGCAACTGGCTGTTCCACCTGCCGCAGTACGACCCGGTGAACGCCTTCGACGGCAGCCCGGACACGGCCTGGGCAGAGGGCTCGGCCGAATCGCCGGACGGGCAGTGGCTGCGGATCGCCTTCGAGGACGGCTACGACATGCCGGACTCCCTCGACCTCACCCCGCTCCCGCAGGACGGTGTGCGGGCGGCGGCGACCAAGGTGCGGGTGGAGACGGAACAGGGTTCCGAAACCAGCTTCCTCCAGGCGAACGGAACCAAGCAGGGAGTCAAGGCGCCTGCGGGCGAGACGCGTTGGATGAAACTGACGATCGTCGACTCGGTGTCCGGGCACTCCGGCCTGGGCGGCGCGGGCTTCTCCGAGATCGACCTGCCGGACGTGCGGGTGACCCGGATGCTGCGGCTTCCCACGGACTCGGAGGACTCGACGGCGGCGGCCCAGGTCGTCTCGCTGCACCGCGCCGCCGACCCGACCGGGCTGTCGCCCACGGGCACGGAGAACGGACTGCACCGCACGTTCGCCACGGGCACGGCGGGCACGTACGAGGTCGCGGCGAGCGCCGTGGCCGTGCCGGGCGAGGGACTGGACCGGCTGCTGTACGAGGTGGCACCCGAGCAGCAGGCCCGGATCACCGCCACCGCCGACTCCACCGCACGCCTCGGCGCCGGCCTGTCGGCGCGCAACCTCACCGACGGCGACCTGACCACCTCCTGGATCGCGGGCGGCAAACCGGTCGTCCGGCTGAGCTGGGACGGCAAGCAGCCGGTCGACGAGATCGTACTGGCGGCCGCGGGCGGCCTGTCCACCCGGCCGACCGAGGTGCACATCAGTTCCCCGGACGGCGCGGCGATCGCGGGCGTCGACGACAACGGCGTGGTCCGCTTCCCGGCGATCACCACGGACCGGCTCGACATCACGATCACCCGCACCGCACCGCTCACCCTGCACAACCCCGTCGTCGGCGAGAACCTCGACCTGCCGGTGGGTCTGACGGAGGTCTACGTTCCGGCACTCGACGAGTACCGCACCCCGCAGCCGTCCGCCGACCGGGAGTTCACCCTGGCGTGCGGCAAGGGACCGGTGCTGTCCGTCGACGGCCAGTTCCACGAGACCAGCGTCAAGGGAACGGTGGGAGACCTGGTGGAGCGGCGTCCGGTGGACGTGACGCTCTGCCAGGAGGGCCAGGAGGAGACGGCCCTGGAGCTGCCGGCCGGAGACCACCGGGTCGAGGCCGGTGACGAGGGGCCGCTCACCGTGACCGCCCTGACCCTGACCCGCGGCACCGTGCCGGACCTCTCGGCGGCCGATCGCGAGCTGGAGGTCCGGGACTGGCTGGGCGACCGGCGCGAGCTGACGGTCGGCTCGGGCGCCGCCTCCTACCTCACGACGTACGAGAACTACAACAAGGGCTGGACGGCCACCCTGAACGGCGAGGAACTGACGCCGCTGCGGCTGGACGGCTGGCAGCAGGGCTGGCGGATCCCGGCGGACGAGAGCGGGACCGTGAAGCTGTCCTACGGTCCCGCCACCACGTACGACGCCGGGCTGATCGGCAGCGGCGTCGGGATCGCGGTGCTGATCGGGCTGGCCCTGTGGCGCCGCAAGGCCGAGAACCCCCACGGCCCGCAGCCCGCTCCGGCGACGCCCGGACTGTGGCTGGGAGCGGTGGCGCTGACCCTGGTCGGCGTGGTGATCGCGGGCTGGTGGGCGCTGCTGGTCCCGGCGCTGGCGCTGCTCGCGTGGCGCAGGGCCGCCCTGCTGGTGCCGGTGGCGTTCGCCGCCCTCGCGGGAGCGGGGATCGTGGCGGCCTTCGGGGCCGGGGAGCCGCCGGGCGTGGGCGAGGGCGCCTTCGGGCACCTGGCACAACTGCTGGCACTGGTCGGCCTGTTCGCGGCGCTGGTGAGCCTCGGCGGCCCGGATTCCGGGCGCACGGTCCGGGAGGACGGCTGGGGATCCGGGCACACGGACGGGACCGGGACGGACGAGCACGGACCCGGCGCCGACGGCGCTCCGGGGTACGGCACGGCGCGGTACGACACGGGCGCGCCGCCCCCGGCGCCGCCTCACGTACCGGCGCACTCGGCGCCGCCCGGCCTGGAGAAGCCCACGCAGCCGCTTCCCCACGTGCGGGAAGCGGGTGGCGCGGACGGCTCGTCGGGCAACGGCACGGCGGGCGACGGGCCGGCGGAAAGGGGCACGACCGGATGACCGCTCCCCTGCGTATCCCGTTCCCCGTGGTGGACGAGGTGTCCCGGCACTGCGTCCAGGAGGAGGAACCGGAGACGGTGCTCATCGAGGCGCACCTCCCCGGGGAACTGGATGCCGGCCGCCTGCGCAAGGCGTTCCTGGAGGCGCTGCGCCGGCACCCGCGCATCCTCATGCGCGAGTCCCCCGGCCCCTGGTACCGGCGCCGCTACGAGTGGGAACTGACCGACGAGCCCGATGTGGAGGCGGTGGGCTTTCCACCGCCGGGCCCCGGCTCCCTGCAGGACGCCCGGGGCCGGGCCATGGCCGTGGCGCCCCCGCTCACGGCGTCCCCGCCGATCCGCCTCGAGGCGGTGACCGCCCCGGGTGCCACCGAGCCCGGGGCGGACGGCGGGGCCGGCGACGGCGCGGACACTGTGACGGGCACCGCTCTGCTCCTCACCCTCAACCACACGGCGCTCGACGGCCCGGCCGGCCTGCGCATCCTGGCCACCACCGCCGAGATCTACGGCGGCCGGGACAACTCGGCCGCCGCCCCGCCCGTGAGGCCGTCCGGGGCACCGCGGGCGGACGCGCCGGACACGCCCTCCCCGTGGGCTCCGTCCGCCCGGGTGGCCCGCGGCGCCCCGGACCCGCACCCGGGCCCCCGTCGCGGCAACGGACTGCTCCACACCGAGCTTCCGTTGCCGCACCGGCCCAAGGGCTCCCCGTACACCGTCAACGACCGGCTCATGGTCGCCACCGCCCTGACCCTCGCCCACTGGAACCGTGAACACGGCGCCCGGGTCCGCCCGTTGCGCATCACCATGCCGGTGGACGACCGTCCCCGGGACGCCACGATGCCCATCGGCAACGGCACCCGGCTGGTCGAGGTCCCGTTCTCCCCCGAAGAGCTGGACACATCCGACCTGCCCGCCCTGCTGCACCGCACGGCCCTGCGCACCCGCGCCCTGAAAGCACGCTCTAGCCCTCAACTGGGTCACGGGGCAACCCTGTTGACCGCACCCTGGGGACCGGTCACCGCCCGCGGTGCCCTCACCCGCGCCCTGCGCAGGGCGGCGGCGCCCTGGATGTCGACGACTCTGTTCAGCAACATCGGCCGTATCCCGTACCCGCTGGACTTCGGAGAGGGAGCCGGGCGCGCGCACGCGGTGTGGTTCTCGGCCCCCGCCCGGATGCCCCGCGGCCTCACCTTCGCCACCGCCTCCACCGCGGGCCGGCTGCACCTGGCCGTGCGCTGGTCCCGTGCGCTGCTCGGGCACGACGACGGCGCCCGCCTGCGCGACCTGTTCGCGCACCATCTGCACTCCACGGAGGCAGCCCCGTGACGATCACCCCGTCCCCGCCCCGCGACCTGCGCGACTTCTACGAGAACCCCGCCGTCCCCGTGGCCTCGGGCCCCTCCCGCAGTCTCCGCCAGGCCCGGATGCTCGCCGGGGCGCTCGGCCCGGCCGGTGCCGGGGGCGCGCGGACGATCCTCGACATCGGCTGCGGTGACGGCTCCGCCGCGGCCACCGCCGCACCCCTCCTGCACGGCCACCGGCTCATCGGCGTCGACTGGTCCCAGGACGCCCTGACCCGGGCCCGCACCCGGATGCCGTACGCGGTGCGCGGCGAACTCACCGACGGCGGGCTGCCGTTCGCGTCCGGATCGGCCGACGCGGTGCTGTTCAGCGAGGTGATCGAGCATCTCGTCGACCCGGACGCGGCCCTGGAGGAGATCCACCGGGTGCTGCGCCCAGGGGGCCATCTGATGCTGTCCACCCCCAATCTGGCCGCCTGGTACAACCGGGCGCTGCTGCTGGCCGGGGTGCAGCCGGTGTTCTCCGAGGTCAGCCTGCGCGGTATCCACGGCAGGCCTGGTTCGGAGGTGGTGGGGCATCTGCGGCTCTACACCGCCCGCGCGCTGCGGGAGTTCGTCGCCGCGTCAGGCTTCACCGTCGTACGCCTCGAGGGCGCTCCGTTCCACGGGGTGCCGCGTCCGCTGCGGATACTGGACCGGCTGGCCTGCGCCCGGCCGCCGCTCGCGTCGATCCTGCTGCTGCACGCGCGCCGGACGTAAGGGGGACCGGGGACGATGTGGTGGGGAGTGGCCGCCGCCCTGGTGTCGAACGTCCTGTACAGCGGCGGGTTCGTCCTGGAGAAGCGGGCACTCGCCACCCTGCCCGAAGTAACGGTTCACCAGCCGGCGCGGCTGCTGCGGCTGGTGCTCGGCAGCCCACTGTGGATCGCCGGCGCGCTGTGCCTCGCCGGCGGTTTCGGCGCACAGCTCGCCGTGTACCGGACCCTGCCGATCGCCGCCGCCCAGGGCCTGTTCGTCTCCGGCCTGGTGCTCCTCGTGACGCTGTCGACGCGGCTGCTCGGCGAGGAGACCACCGGCCGGGAACGGTACGCGCTGGGCGCCATCCTGCTCGCGCTGCTGATGGTGGTGCTGTCGCTGAAGGAGGGCGGCGCGGGCGCCGACACCGTCGGCCGGGACGCGCCGTACCCGCTGATCCTGCTGGTGTGCGTGCCGTCGCTGGCGGCCGGGGTGTGGCTCTACCGGTCCGCCGAGCGCCGCGCCCGGCGCCGCCACCGGATGCCGACCACCGGCGTCGAGTACGGGGTCGCCGTCGGCCTGCTCTACGGCGTCAGCTCCCTCGCCATCAAGGGGGTGTCGAGCCACCTGACGGCCGGCGGCATCGGCGACGCGCTGTTCGGCCTGCTGCGCTCCCCCTACCCGTATCTGCTGCTGTTCACCGGCCCGTTCGGCCTGGTGCTGTCGCAGGCGGCGCTCCAGCGCTGCCGGGCCTCACTGATCGTCCCGGTGTGCACGACCGTGACGTGCCTCTACACGACGGTGCTCGGCACGCTGTCGTTCGGCGAGGAACTCCCCGACGAGCCCCTGCGGCTGGCCCTGCGCGTGGCGGGTACGGTGCTCGCGGTCACCGTGCTGCTGGCCATGCCGAAACACGACACCACCTCACCACCAGGTACCGAGACCGAGACCAAGACCGAGGAGCTGACGCCCCCGTGAAGCCCGACGACCCGCTGCTGAGGATTCTGGCCTGCCCGCTCGACAAGGGCCCGCTGCATCTGCTCCCCGCCGCCGCCGTTGCCGTTGCCGGGAAGGACGGCACAGCGGCGGTGGACGGAGCCGAGGAGGCGCTGTACAACCCGCGCCTGCGCCGCCGCTACCCGATCGTCGACGGCATCCCGCAGCTGCTCCCGTCCTCCGGCGAGCAGGTCTCGGACGAGGAGCACGAGGCACTGCTGGCACGTGTGGCCGAGGCCCACATGACCGAAGAGCACACGGCCAAGGGCCACATGGCCGAGGACCACATGGCCGGGAACGACACCAACCGTCCCGGCACCCCGGGGGCGACCACATGACGAAGGGCCGTCCCAGGGGCACGCTCGCCGCCCGTGCGGCGTCCGTCCTGCCCACCCGGGTCGTGGCCGCCGCCGCCCGCGCGGTCTACCCGCGCTTCGAGCCCGAGCTGGCCCGGCTCGCCGACCTGTGCCCGCCGGACTGCGGCACGGCGATCGATGTCGGCGGCTGGTACGGCCCCTGGACGCACCGGCTGGCCCGGCGCGCCCGCCAGGTGGTGGCCGTCGAACCGGTCCCCCACCTGGCTCGACTGCTCACCTCCGGCGCCCCGCCGAACGTCCGCGTGATCCGTGCGGCGGCCTCGGACCGCGCCGGGATCGCCCGGCTGTGGCTGCCGCCGGACGACGTCGGCGACCGGGGGCTGTCCTCCCTGGTCCGCCGGGACATCCACGGCCACGCCCTGGACGTCACCTGCGTCACGCTGGACGAACTGAAACTGAAGGACGTCGGCTTCATCAAGATCGACGTGGACGGCAACGAGTCGGCGGTGCTGCGCGGCGCCACCGGCATCCTCGCCCGCGACCGCCCGGCACTCTTCGTGGAGCTGGAGTCCCGCACCCAGCCGGTCACGCCCGTGGTCACCTACCTGTCCCTGCTGGGCTACGACGGCTGGGTGCTGCCCGGCGACGACTGGATCCCGCTGGCCCGTTTCCCCCTGGAGGCCCACCAGGCCGGGGCCTCCTACGTCGTCTCCCACGGTCTGCTCCGCCGCGTCCTGCCGCACGGTGCGCTCAGGGGCCCGCGCTATGTGAACTCGGTGCTGTTCCTCCCGGACGGCCGCCGCCCCGGAACGCCCCCGGTGAGCGACGATGGTTCCCGTGCCTCCCGCGAATCCCCCCGGTAGCGCCTCCGGCCCGTTCACCCCGCTCGACCTCCAGCTCGTCCTGCTGCGCCGCATGGCCGACCACCAGCCCGGCCTGGTCGAGGACGCCCGTCATGAACTGGGTGTCTCCCTCGCCGGGATGCGCGAGGCGAACAAGCGCTGGCAGGCCGCGGTCCGCTCGCCGCGCTCCCGTTCGGCCCGCTCCAGGTACCTCTCTGTGCTCGGCGAGCCGGAGTCCCGGGCCCGGCGCCGGATCGGCGACCTCGACTGCGAGGCGTGGCGGTGGCGGCTCCCGCTCTGGCCGGACCTCCGCTTCGAGATCCTCACCGCGCCCGACGGCACCGTCTGGAACGAGTGGCTGGTCCGCGCGCCCGACGCCGGCCCGCCCCTCCTGCGCACCGTCGAGGACCTGACGCCCTGGTCCTGCACGGTCGACGAGGCCGCCCGCGCCTTCGCCCCGGCCCGCCCGCTCGAGGGCACCGCCCCCACCCGGTGGGGCCTCGCCTTCGTCGCGCCGGACGCGCGGGGCCGGCGGCACGAGGTGGTCGCGGAGTTCACCTGGGGCCTGCTGCAACGGACCGCGGTCGGCGATCCGCCCGTCAGCCCTCCGCTCAGCGAGCCGTCGCCCGGATGATCGCGTCCACCACCCGGGGTATCGACCCGGTGTGCAGGAACAGATGGGGCTCGACCGGTTCCAGTTCCCTCACCCGCGGCTGCCCGTCGTCCCCGTCGTCGTCCCGCACCACGGCGCACGCCTCGACACCGGCCTCCCCGAGCGCCCGCACCGGCTCGGGCAGGTCACGGTCCTCGGTGACCTCCGGGCCGGGCCGGCAGGTCACGAGCGCCATGCGGGGCACGGTGTGCACTCCCTCCACGTACGAACATCGGATCGACCGGCAGGCTGACAACCACCACGGGAAAAGGAACAGCCCGCTTGACCTTCCCCTTCGGTGAAGCCCCAGCATCGGTGGCGGAACAGGAACAGGAATAGGAACAGGAACAGGAATGCGGAACAACGAGGTGCACGGGGGTCCGATGGAGGAGACGCTGACGATCGGCGCGTTCGCGAAGGCGTGCCGGCTGTCCCCGAAGGCACTGCGCCTGTACGACGAGCTGGACCTGCTGCGGCCCGCCCGGGTGGACCCGGACACCGGCTACCGCTACTACGCGGCCGGACAGCTGGAGCGGGCCCGACTGGTCGTGTGGCTGCGACGGCTGGGCATGCCGCTGGCCGAGATCCGTCACGTCTGCGCCCTCGGACCGGCGGCGGCCGCCCGGGAAATCCGCGCCCACTGGGCCCGGGTGGAGGCGGAAACGGCCGTACGGCGGGACCTCGCCGCGTTCCTGGTCGATCACCTGACGGAAGAATCGAGAGGGGACCCCACCATGAACGCCACTGCACCGGAGCTGCGCTACTGCGCCCACTCCGACCGGGGCCGCGTCCGCCCCGCCAACCAGGACACCGCGTATGCGGGCGGCAGGCTGCTGGCCGTGGCCGACGGCTTCGGACCGACGGGTGCGACCGCGAGCGGTGCTGCGGTGGAGGCGCTGCGGTTCCTGGACACGCCGGAGATACCGGCGGGCGGTGTCCTGAACCTCCTGGAGGACGCGGTACAGGGCGCGGCGCGTGCGGTCCGCGACGTGGCGGACGGCACCGACGGGGTCGGCACCACCCTGACCGCCCTCTTGTGGACGGGCTCACGCCTTGCCCTGGTCCACCTGGGCGACTCGCGTGCGTATCTCCTGCGCGACGGCAACCTGTTCCGCATCACCCACGACCACACCGTGGTCCAGTCGATGCTCGACGAGGGCCGCCTGACCCCGGAGGAAGCGGCCTGCCACCCCCAGCGCTCCCTCCTCCTGAAGGCCCTCACGGGCAAGGAGACGACAACGCCCCCGGACCTCCGTCTCCACGATGCCCAGGTCGGCGACCGCTACCTGCTCTGCTCCGACGGCCTCCCCTCGGTCGTCCCCGACGGCACGATCGAGCACCTCCTCACCGGCGCTCCGGCCCCGGACGAGGCGGTCCACACCCTGATCACCGCGGCCAACGAGGCCGGCGGCCCGGACAACATCAGCTGCGTGGTGGCGGACGTGGTGGAACCGGCCCCCTGACCTACGGCAGGCGCGCGCTCACCGCCGCCCGCACCCACGGCTCGTGCCGCCCCTCGCGAAGCTCTCGACCGGCGGCGAATGCCGGGTCGAGATCACCTCCGCCCCGGCTCGACTCGACCGTGTCGATCGTCCGGTGCAGAGAAACGGCTGCTTCGTCGGAGCTTGTGCCGACGAATCGGCGAGAGGGTGAGGTTGCCGAGCGCGATCGCCCGGCTCTTCTGCTTCGCGCCCGGGGCTCCGGCCGTCGCGCGCAGGACAGGCTCGTCGTTTTCTCGAGGTCGAGCTTCCTGTGGGTTCGGAGAGCATCACGGTTGTCCGGCTCAGCGGCCTGCACCGATGGGTGCCGGGTGCGCGACAGGTGTCGTGGACCGGTGTGGTGGCGGCCTGCTGCTGTTCTTCCCAAGGCCTCAACAGGCTCCGATCGAGCCGCTCCTCATTGCCGGCTGATCCGGCCAGGTGACCGCATAAGCCGGATCCGCTCCCCGGCTCATGCGTATGAAGCGCAGCAACTCGCGCACGATGCCGGCATTGCCCATGGCCCAGCCGGTGCGGGGTTCGAGAAAACTCGGCGAGGTCCGGTGTTCAAGGTTCGACCATCGCACACCGTTGGCGTCTCGGGTCGAGTGGCAGAAGATGTCCGCGACGAGGAGCCTCGCGAAGTCCGGGTGGTCGCCCTGCTCGGCCATGCGGTCACAAGCGAGAGCCAGCACACCGGCCGTGCCACAGCACCGGCCGCTGTTGTCCCAGAAGCCGGGGCGCAACCGGCGTGGTAGGCCGGACCGGGTCACAGTGTGCCAGCAGCAATCGGCGAGATCCTGCCAGGCGGAGTCGTCGAAAACTTCGCGAAGCAGCCGGAAGACCTGAGCGTCGCCTGCCGGACCGTGACACCAGCCGTAGGTGTAGCGAGCGGTGACCTCGGGAAAATCCTGCGGGTCGGAGTGGGGAACGAGGAAACCGGCCGGGCCGGCCTCGTTTCGCGCCACGACGTCCGCGGCACCCGCTCGCGCCAGCTCGACGAAGTCGGCACGGTCGGCGGCCCGACCGATGCGGGCCAGCGCATACACGATGCCGAGCGTGCCGTGCGAGATGTGGTGGAACCGCGAAACCCTGCCCTTGAGCACCTCCCAGTGAACACCTGCCGGAGTCTGCTCGGCGGTGCGCAGGTAGGGCTCCAACGCGTGTACGGCCAGGTCGGTGTCCCCCGCTGCCAGTGCGCCGAGGCCGATGCCGGCATTGCCTCCGAGCAGTTCGAACCAATCACCCCAGCGTGTCCCGTCGAACCGCGCGCGCACCAGCTCCAGAGCCCGGCTCGCCGCGGCGGCGGCATCCGGAGCGCCGAGTTCGTCATGGACGGCTCTCAACGCGAATGCCAAGCCGGTCAGGCCGCTGTACAGAGAGTTGTCCTCCCAGCGGTCGACGGCATCGGACACGCTGCGGGCGGCGCGCAGGGCGGCGTCACCGTACCGGTCGTCGCCGAAGTGCCGCCATGCTTCAAGGAGGGCGGGGATGATACCGGCCGTGCCGCTGTAGAGCGTGGGATCAGGCTCGTCATCGGTAGGCGTGGCGGACCAGGAAAGGCTTTTGTCCTCGGTCTCCCGCGCGTTCTTGAGGAGCCAGTGCAAAGCATCCGCTGTCAACGCTTCGACCTCGCCCACCGTTACGTTCATTGCTTCCGCCGCTGTCATGGCGCCCAACTGTGGCATGCAGCGTGGCACTCACCCACGCGGCCTCCCTTCCCCGCCGGTAAAGAGCCGAGGCCGAAGGGCCCCATGTCTAAGGTGTCCACGCCCAGGGGTAAAGGCCCCGGTAACAACCCCCCAAGGAGCACGACGCGTGTCCTCTCTCTTCCCGGCTCTGACCGACGGCGGCGGCCCTGCCGCCGGCCGGCCCGCCCTCCGGTTCGGCGAGCGCTCACTGACGTACGGGGAACTCGCCGCCGCGGCCGGCCCGGTGGCCGGGGCCGTCCGGGAGGCGCGGCGGGTCGCCGTCTGGGCGACCCCGACGCTGGAGACGGCGGTCGCGGTCACCGCGGCGCTGCTCGCCGGGGTGACCGTGGTGCCCCTGAACCCGAAGTCGGGTGCCAAGGAGCTCGGCCACATCCTGTCCGACAGCACCCCGGACCTGGTCCTCGCCACCCCCGGCCAGGACCTCCCGGAGGCGCTGGGCGGCCTGGCCCGCCTGGACGTCGACCCGGCCGACCGCGCCCCCGGCACGCTCCCCGGGGACCTCGCCGGGGGCCGCGCGGACGACGAGGACCCGGCCCTGGTCGTCTACACCTCCGGCACCACGGGCCCGCCCAAGGGCGCCGTCATCCCTCGTCGCGCGATCGCCACCACCCTGGACGCGCTCGCCGACGCCTGGCAGTGGACCGGTGACGACGTCCTCGTCCACGGGCTCCCGCTGTTCCATGTGCACGGGCTGGTCCTGGGCGTCCTGGGCCCGCTGCGCCGCGGCGGTTCGGTGCGTCACCTCGGCAGGTTCACCACCGAGGGGGTGACGCGGGAGCTGAGCGGCGGCGCGACCATGCTGTTCGGCGTGCCGACGATGTACCACCGTGTCGCGGAGGCCCTGCCCACCGAGCCGGAGCTGGCCGGGGCACTGGCCGGGGCGCGGCTGCTGGTGTCGGGGTCGGCGGCGCTGCCGGTGCACGACCACGAGCGGATCGCGGCGGCCACCGGACGCCGGGTGATCGAGCGGTACGGCATGACGGAGACGCTGATGAACACCAGCGTCCGCGCGGACGGCGAGGCCCGGCCCGGCACCGTGGGCGTGCCGTTGCCGGGCGTGGAGCTGCGCCTGGTGGAGGAGGACGGGTCCCCGGTGGCGGCGTACGACGGGGAGACGGTGGGCGAGATCCAGGTCCGCGGCCCGAACCTGTTCACCGAGTACCTGAACCGGCCCGACGCCACCGCGGGCGCCTTCACCGCCGACGGCTGGTTCCGCACCGGTGACATGGCGGTGTGCGACGCCGACGGCTGTGTCCGCATCGTCGGCCGCAAGGCCACCGACCTGATCAAGAGCGGGGGGTACAAGATCGGCGCCGGTGAGATCGAGAACGCGCTGCTGGAACACCCCGGTGTCCGGGAGGCGGCGGTGACCGGGGAGCCGGACGCCGACCTGGGCGAGCGGATCGTCGCGTGGATCGTCCCGGCGGATCCGGGGGTGCCGCCCGCCCTCGACGAGTTGGCCGACCACGTCGCCGCCCGCCTGGCCCCGCACAAGCGTCCGCGGGTGCTCCACCACCTCGCCTCGCTCCCCCGCAACGACATGGGGAAGATCATGAAGCGGGCGCTGCGCCATGACTGACCGGCTCACCGCGCGCGAGACCGTCGCACTCGTCGCCGACGACGCGACCTTCGTCGAACTCCCCGACCTCGTGGGGGAGTCCACCGATCCCGCCAAGCCCCCCGGGCCTGCCGGGTCCGCCGGGTCCGCCCCCGACGGCCCGCTCGGCTGGCCGGGCTACGACGCCGCCCGCGCCCGTGCCTCCGAGCGCACCGGCGAGCAGGAGTCGGTGGTCTGCGGCACCGCCCTGGTCGAGGGCGTCCGGGCCGTGCTGGTCGTCTTCGAGTTCGGCTTCCTCGGCGGCTCCCTCGGCGAACGCACCGGCGACCGGCTGGTGGCGGCGTACACGCATGCCCGCGCGCACCGGCTGCCGGTGGTTCCGCTGGTCGCCACCGGCGGCAGCCGGATGCAGGAGGGCATGCTCGCCCTCACCCAACTCCAGCGGGTGGCCAGTGAGTCGGCGCTCACCCGGGAAGCCGGGTCGGCGCAGATCGCGGTGCTCCGGGACCCGACGACGGGGGGCGGCTGGGCCACCCTGGGCGCGGGCGCCGACGTGGTCCTCGCGCTGCCCGGCGCGCAGGTCGGCTTCGCCGGCTCACGGGTCCGCCCGGCGGACGCCGACCCGGCGGCGTACACGGCTCAGGCGCAGGTGGCGGCGGGTGCGGTGGACGCCGTGGTCCCGCCCGAGGAGCTGCGCGGCACGCTGGGGCGGTGGCTGCGGCTGCTGACCCGCCCGTCCACCACCCCGGCCGCCCCACCGAAGCCGCTGGGCACGGGTCCGGGTGATCTTCCGGCCACCGGCCGGGAGGCCGTGCGGCGCGCCAGGTCCCCCGAACGCCCGTGCGCCCAGGCCTACTTGGACACCTACTTCACCCACCGCGTCGCGATCAACGGCGATCGCTGCGGCGGCACCGATCCTCAGGGCATGCTCTGCGGCTTCGGCGAGCACGAGGGACGTACGGTCGCCTACGCAGCACAGACCGGCACGGCGACCCGTCCCGCCGGATACCGCACCGCCGCCCGGCTGATCCGGCTCGCGGACCGGCTCGGCATCCCGGTGCTGACCCTGGTGGACACCCCGGGCGCGGCCAACGACGCGGAGGCGGAACGGCAGGGGGCGGGGGCGGCCATCGCCGACCTGTTCGCCGCGGTGGCCGCCGCCCGCACCCCGGTCACCACGCTCGTCATCGGCGAGGGCGGCTCCGGCGGTGCCCTCGCCCTGGCGGCCCCGGGCAACACCTGGGCCGCACCCGACAGCTACTTCTCGGTGATCGCCCCGGAACTCGCGGCGGCGATCCTCAAGCGCCCTCCGCGGGAGGTGGAGGCCACGGCGGACCAACTCCGCGTCCGTCCACAGGACCTGGTGGACCTGGGTGTCGTACGGGGCGTCGTCGGCCACCACAACCACCCTCACGACGACAGGTGAAGCGGGGCACCCGCGGCCCCGCAGTCGCTCCCGAACCCGAGCGTCGCCCCGCGTGCGTCGGGCGGGACGCGGTCGGCGGGCGGGACGCGGGGCCGGGTCGGCGGCTGTCCGGGTCGGCGTCCACGTCGGCGGGGCGGAGGCGGGGGAAGGCGGTCACCGCCTTCTTCCCGCGGCACCTCGGCCGGGTCCGACACGTACGGGACCGGTGGGAGGCTCGGGTCCTCCCCTGCGGCTGCCGCGCCCCACCCCGTTCAGTGGCCCCCGCCCGGCCCTCCACAAGGGGCGGTGTCCTGCGCGGGCGCGCACGATGGTCATGAGGTCCGCCGTCCGGCGGCCCGCAGGACCGCGCACTCGGGAGGATTGCTGTGACCGCCAGTCTGGAGCAGTTGCACCGCTGCCACTTCGCCGTCGACCTGGGAGCGGCCCGCACCCGGGTCTACGTCAAGGGTGCCGGTCTCGTCGTCGACCAGCCGTCCGCCGCCGCCGTGAACACCCGTACCGGCGCACTGATCGCGGTCGGCGAACTCGCGGAACGGATGAAGGGACGGACACCGAGCTACATCCGTGTCGTACGGCCCGTCTCCGGCGGCACCGTCGTCGACATCGACATGGCGCAGCGCATGCTCCGCCATCTGCTCGGCGACCGGATCCGCCGCACGCTGCGCCGCCGGCCGGGCCTGCGCGCCGCGGCCTGTACCCCGCACGACTCCGATCCGCTGGCCCAGCGCGCCACGATCGAGACCCTGGTCGGGCTGGGCGCCCGCCGGGTGGAGCTGGTCGACACGCTCATCGCCGCCGCCGTCGGCTGCGCGCTGCCCGTGGAGCGTCCCGAGGCGACCATGATCCTGGTGTGCGGGGCGGCGACCACGCAGGTGGCCGTGCTCTCCCTCGGCTCGATCGTGACGGCCGAGCGCATGCCCGTCGGCGGTGACGCCGTGGACCACGCCATCGTCCAGCACCTGCGCCACCAGCACGAACTGATACTGCCGAGCCAGTCCGTACGGCCGTTGCAGCTGGCCCTGTCCGGCAACGGGCTCACCCCGCACGGCCCGGAGTCGACGGAGATCCACGGCCGGGACGTCGCGACCGGCCTCGCCCGCTCGGTCAAGGTCGACACGGCCGCCGTGCGGCACGCCATCCAGACCCCGTTGACAGCGGTACTGGACGGGATCGGCAAGGTGCTGCGGGGCTGCCCGCCCGACCTGGTCGCCGACCTCGTCGACCGGGGGATCATGATGGTCGGCGGCAGCGCCCTGCTGCCGGGCCTCGACCAGATGCTGCGGCAGGCGACGGGTATGCCGGTCCACATCGCCGAACGGCCGGACGTGTGCGCCATCCAGGGCCTGGGCGCCATGCTGGAGGGCAAGATCGCCCCCCTGGTACTGAACCCGCTGACGAACTGAGCCGCCGGGTCGGCCGTACCCGCCCTACCCGCCATGTCCGGCCGGAATTCCGGCCGGTTCGATGACAAGGGGTGTAGGGCGCGGCAAACCGGGCAGGCGCACCCGCGGGCACTGCATGGACCGCGCACGTTCCGTACTCCCGCCTCGCCCGTCCTGCCGTCCGGTCCACGGCGCCCGAACCGTACGTCTGACGGCCCGCACGCGTACCGACAAGGCGGTGTCATGACCTCCGCGGCCCCACCCCCTTTCTCGGGACGACCTTCCTCGGGACGACCTTCCTCGGGACGACGCGGCACCCTGGTCATCGGTGGGCGCATGGACGCGGACCGGGCGCTGCTCGCCCCGCGCGGTGAACTGGTCCACGGCTGTGCGGACACCCTCGCCCAAAAGCTGTCCCAGCTGCCCGCCCGCACCGCCCGGGTCGACATGGACATGAGCGGGGTGCGCTTCATGGACACGACGGGACTGCGGTTCCTGGAGGTCCTGCGCGACCACGGCCGCCTGCGGTCGGTGCCGGTCACGGCCACCGGGTGGACCGGTCAGCCGCGCCGCATCCTGGCGCTCGTCGGCCTGGACACCACCGACCCGCTGCGCCCTTCCGGCGAAGAGAACGTGACGACACCCGCCATCACCCCGGCGGCGGAGGCGGCGCCGGCGAAACGGCCGCCCGTGCGGGAGGAAGAGAGCGAGCGGCTCCGGGAGGCGATCGCCTCCCGGCCCGCCGTCGACCGGGCCCGCGGCATCCTCATGGCCGCCCACGGCTGCGGATCGGACACCGCCTGGTGCGTCCTGGGCGAGGCCTCCCGCTTGTCCGGCGTCCCGCTCCCTACGGTCGCCACGGCGGTGACCGCCGATGCCGACCGGGCGGGTCCCCGCCCTCCGGAGGAGGTACGGAAGGCCCTGGCCACGGCCCTCGCCCGCCACCTCCGCCCGCCCCGGGCCGGAACGGGCGCGGAGGGCGCGGACCCGGGCACGCCCCACCGATGAGCGCGCCGAGCGGTGTCACCAGGTCCGGAACGCCAGCACCACGTTGTGGCCGCCGAATCCGAAGGAATTGTTCAGGGCGGCGATACGCCCCTCGGGCAGCGGGCGCGGCTCGTCGCGGACGATGTCCGCGGCCACCTCGGGGTCGACGGTGTCCAGGTTGACGGTCGGGGGCGCGAGCCGGTCCCGTAGCGCGAGGATCACGGCGACGGACTCGACCCCGCCGGCCCCGCCCATCAGGTGGCCCGTCATGGACTTGGTGGCGGAGACCGCGAAGTGGTCGGTGTCGTCGCCGAACACCGTGCGCAGCGCGGTGATCTCGGCGACGTCCCCCATCGGGGTCGAGGTGGCGTGCGCGTTGACATGCACGATCTCGGCGGGTTTCAGGTCGTTCGCCTCCAGCAGGTTGCCCAGCGCGGCGGCGATGCCGCGGCCCGTCGGCTCGGGCCGGGTGATGTGGTGACTGTCCGCGGAGAGCCCCTGCCCGACGGCCTCCGCGTATACGCGTGCGCCGCGCCGGGCCGCGTGCTCGGCCGCCTCGAGCACCAGGACGCCCGCGCCCTCGCCCATGACGAAGCCGTCCCGGTCGACGTCGTAGGGACGGGAGGCCGCCTCCGGGTCGTCGTTGCGCTTGGACATCGCCATCATGTTGCCGAAGGCGGCCATGTTCAGCGAGCAGATGGCCGCCTCGGTGCCGCCCGCGAGGACGATGTCGGCGCGGCCGGTACGGATCATCTCGATCGCGTAGCCGATGCCTTCGGCGCCCGTGGCGCAGGCGCTGACCGGGCTGTGCACCCCGGCGCGGGCGTTGACGTCCCGGCCGACGGTGGCCGACGGCGTACTGGCCATCATCATCTGCATCGCGTGCGGGGAAACCCCACGCGGGCCCTGCTGCTTGAGCATCTCGTACTGGTCGAGCAGCGAGGTCATCCCTCCGATGGCGGAGGCGACGACCACGCCGAGCCGGTCCGGGTCCACCGGGGCGTCCGCGCCGGCCCGGCCGGTGAACCCGGCGTCGGCCCACGCCTCGCGCGCCGCGACGAGGGCGAACTGGGCCGCGCGGTCCAGCTTGCCGGTCTCGGACGCGGGCAGCACCTCCCTCGGCTCCACGGCGGCCTCGCCGGCGATGCGTACCTGGACCTCGCGGGTCCAGTGGTGCCTCAGCGGGCGGACCCCGGAGCGGCCGGCCAGCAGGCCCCGCCAGGTGGAGGCGGCGTTCCCGCCGAGTGGTGTGGTGGCACCGAGACCGGTGACGACCACGGTGCGGTCTATCGCTGTCACTGGAACAACTCCACGTCTGGATACGGGTGTTACGGGTGCCGTTATTACGGGTTCCGGCGTGCGGGCACGTCGCGGAAGGTGAGGGCGACGTTGTGCCCGCCGAACCCGGCCGAGTTCTTCACCGCGACGTATCGCTCGCCCTCCAGCTTCCGCGGGCTGCCGTGCACGACGTCGACCGACAGGTCCTCATCGAGCCGCGTGAAGTTGCGGGTCGGCGGCACGATGCCGTGGTACAGGGAGAGCACGGTGGCGATCGACTCGATCGCGCCGGCCGCGCCCAGGCTGTGCCCGGTCATCGACTTGTTCGCCGAGACCGCGGGCCCCCGGTCGGCGTCCCCGAACACGGCCCGGATGCCGTGCCCTTCGGCCGCGTCGCCGGGGAGCGTGGCCGTGCCGTTGGCGTTCAGGTGGACCACCTCCTCGGGCCGGGCCCCGGCGTCGGCGAGCGAGTACCGGATCGCCCTGGCGGTGCCGGTCCCGGCCGGGTCGGGCTGCACCATGTCGTAGGCGTCCGAGGAACTGCCCACACCGGCGAGTTCGGCGTAGATCCGCGCGCCGCGCTCTCCTGCGTGCTCCTCGGACTCCAGGACGAGGATGCCCGACCCCTCGCCGAGCACCATTCCGTCGCGGTCCGCGTCGTACGGGCGGGACGCCGAGGCCGGGTCGTCCACCCTCTTCGACAGGGCCCGCATCGACCCGAACGAGGCGAGGACCAGCGGGTGCAGCGGTGCCTCGGTGCCGCCGGCCACGACGACGTCCGCCTCGCCGCGGCGGATCAGCTCGGCCGCGGTGGCCAGCGCCTGCGTCCCGGAGGAGCAGGCGTTGACCGTGGCATGCACCCCCGCCCGCGCGTTCACCAGCAGGGCGACGGCGGCCGCGGAGCCGTTGCCCATGGACATCGGCACCGTCAGCGGGGGCACCCGGTTCCAGCCCCGGCTCTTGAGCGTCTCCCAGCCGCTGATCATCGCGTTCATGTCGCCCAGTGCGGCCGAAACGACCACGGCCACCCGGCGCGACCCCGCCGGGGCGCTGTCGAGGCCGGCGTCGTTCCAGGCCTCCGCGGCGGCCGTCACGGCGAGCTGGGCGGAACGGCTCAGCCGGCGGCGCTGCTTGTGCTCGAGTGCGGGTCCGGGTTCGGCCTTCACCCGCCCGCCGAGCGCCGGGGGCATGTCCTTCGTCCAGTCCTCGTCGTCCAGCAGCCGGATGCCGTTCTCGCCGCGGAGCAACGCGTCCCAGGTTGCGGCCACGTCACCACCGAGCGCGGTGGTGGTGCCGACACCGGTGACGACGACCTTCGGGCGCGGCCGGTCCGTGGACTGCGGCGTGTGCGTGTTCTCGTGCGGTGGTGTGATCCCGTGCTGTGGTGTGATCCCGTACTGAGGGGTTTCCCCTGGCATGGCTTCTCCTGTCAGGACGCGGGTGTGGTCGGTGCGGGCGCGCCGGGGCCCGGATCAGGACGACCGGGGCCGCTCCGCCTGCGCGAGCCGGTCGGCGAGCCGGCCGGAGTCCTTCTTGACCTGGCTGACCAGCACCTTGCGCAGCAGGGACTTCGGCATGATCCCGAAGTAGTCCCCGGGCTCCACGTCGAACGTCCAGTGCACGCCGGTGGTGCCGTCCGGGTGCTCGGTGTAGTCGTAGGTGCCGGTGTAGCCGAACGGCCCGTCCACCACGTGGAACCGGGACCGGCGGCCCGGCTCGTACTCGGTGATGTCGACGGTGAACGTCATCCGCTTGCCGATCATCGCGAAGGTGATCTCGTACCGGCAGCCCTCGCGCGCGGCCCCGTTGAGCAGCTTCGTGTCCACGCAGCCGGACTGCCACTCGGGGTCACGGGCGGGGTCGGACAGCCAGGCGAAGGCCTCCTTCGGCGGCACCGGAAGGTCGAACTCGTACTCGGCCCTGAGAGACGCGGTGTTCATCGCTGGTGTGCTCCCATGTGCGGTGCGATCGCCTCGGCGGCGACGGCGGCGTGCGGCGGATACATGACGGAGTTGTGGTCGCCACAGACGTCGACGACCTGGAGCGATCCCTTGATCAGCGTGTCCCAGCCGAGCTTCGGCCCGTAGTCGACGGGTTCGTCCACGGCGCGGAGCAGCAGCAGTCCGAGGTCGCTGGGCTCGGGCAGATAGGTCTGCAGGGCGATGCCGTTGGCGAGGTACGCCTCGAAGTAGCGCAGGATCTGGTCGCGGTCCGCGTCCTCGGCGAGGACGCCGATGGCGGCGGCCCGGGCCAGGATGTGGTCGAACGCGGCGTCGCCGCCGAGTTCCCGCAGGTCCTGTGCGGGGATGTCGAGGCTCTTCCCGTAGGGCACCGCGAGGTCCCGCGCGAACCACGACAGGATCGTCGCGTCGTCCGCGGTCTCCGGGATGTTCTCCTCGATCGGGGCGCGGCTGTCGATGGCGGCGAGGAGTTCGATCTCCTCGCCGGCGGCGCGCAGCCGGCCGGCCACCTCGTAGGCGATCACCCCGCCGAAGCACCAGCCGCCGAGGGCGTACGGCCCGGTGGGCTGGATCTCCCTGAGGTACTCGATGTACCGGGCGGCCATCCCCTCGACGCTCACCTCGGCCTCGCCCGTGCTCTCGATGCCGGGCGCCTCCACCGCCAGGACCGCGCGGCCCGGGGGAAGGTGGCGGGTCAGCTCGACGTAGCAGAAGACGGTGCCGCCGAAGGGGTGGAACAGGAACAGCGGCCTGCTTCCCTCCTCCCCCTCGCGCAGGGTGACGACCGGGACGCGGGGGGTCTCCTGGCCGCCGCGCCGTACGGTCGTGGCCAGTTCGGCGATGGTGCCCTGCCGCAGCAGTTCGGAGATCGGGATCTCCACGTCCCATTCCTCGCGGATGGCGGCACTGAGCCGCACGGCGAGCAGCGAATGACCGCCCACGTCGAAGAAGTTGTCGTGCACGCCGACCTCGGGGATGCCGAGGATCTCCGTCCACATGCGGGCCAGGGTGATCTCCGTGGCGTCGCGCGGCTTCTCGAAGACGGCGTCCGAGGTGACCTCGGGCTCCGGCAGCCGGTTGCGGTCGATCTTCTTGTTGGCCGTCAGCGGGAGTTCGTCCAGGACGACGAGGATGCCCGGAACCATGTACGGGGGCAGCGAAACGGCCGCCGCCTTCTTGACCTCGGCCGTACTCGGTCCGGTACCGGGTTCGGTACCGGGTTCGGGCACCACGTAGCCGACGAGCCGGTCGTCGCGGACCACCACGACGGCCGCGGAGACCCCGTCCACCGCCTGCAGCACGGCCTCGACCTCGGCGAGTTCGATGCGGTAGCCGCGCAGCTTGACCTGGTTGTCGAGGCGGCCGTGGTGCAGCAGCCGGCCGTCGCTGGTCCAGCGGGCCCGGTCGCCGGTGCGGTACAGCCGCTGCCGCGGGGCGGCGGGCAGCCCGGTGACGAACCGCTCCGCGGTCAGTTCGGGTCGGTCCCAGTACCCGGCGGCGAGGCCCTCGCCGCCGATCCACAGCTCGCCGGGGAAGCCCGGTTCGACAGCACGTCCCCGCGGATCCAGCACGTACAGCTGCGTGTTGGCGAGGGGGCGGCCGATGTCGATGCCGGCGGCGGAGTCGACCAAGCCCTCGGTGGACCAGATGGTCGTCTCGGTCGGCCCGTACACGTTGCGCAGGCTCGCCACCCGGCCGGACAGGAACTCGGCCAGCTCGAGGGGCAGTTCCTCGCCGCCGCAGAGCACGTTCAGCCGTGGGGAGCCGTTCCAGCCGGCGTCACGCAGCATGCGCCACGAGGTGGGGGTGGCCTGCATCCAGGTCGCGCCGGATTCCTCGATGCGGACCGCGAGCCGGGCGCCGTCGGCGGCCGTGTCGCTGTCGCATACGATCACGCGCCCGCCGGCCACCAGGGGCATGAACAGTTCCAGCCCGGCGATGTCGAACGAGACCGTGGTGACGGCGAGCAGACTGTCGAAGGCGTCGAATCCGGTGGTGTCGCGCATCGACAGCAGCAGGTTGACCAGGGCACGGTGTCCGATCGCCACGCCCTTGGGACGGCCGGTGGAACCGGAGGTGTAGAGGATGTACGCCAGCCCCCGGCCGTCCGGGCCCGTCCCCTTCCTGTCCGTCCCCTTCCTTTCCGTCCCCTCCGCGCTCCCGGTGCCACCGGGCTCCGGTACGGCCCCAGGCACCCCGGCGCCGGTGACGCCCGCCGTCAGGTCGTCCAGACGCAGCACGGGGAGTCCGAGTCCGGGCAGCGGGTTCTCCCCCGTGCCGCGCTCACCGAGCAGCAGCCGCGCGCGGGAGTCCTCGGCCATGTAGGCGAGCCGTTCCACCGGCAGTTTGGGGTCCAGGGGCACGTAGGCGGCGTCGGCCTCCAGCACGCCGAGCAGGGCGGCCACCAGCGGTGCCCCGCGTTCCGCCATCACCGCGACCCGGTCACCCGCGGCGATGCCCGCGGTGCGCAGGGCCGCCGCGACCTCCTCGGTCCGCTCCAGCAGCCGCGCGTAGCTCCACTCCTCGCCGTCGGCGACCAGGGCGGTCGCGTCGGGGGTGCGCCGGACCTGGTCCCGGAAGAGGTCCGGGAGCCTGGCGTCGGGCAGCGCGCGTGCGGGGCCGGAGCCCTGGGCGGCGAGCCGGGCCACCTGGCGCTCGTCGCCCCGGGCGAGGCTGTGCAGCGGTGCGTCCGGTTCCCGGACCAGGCTCTCCACAGTCGCGACGAAGGCGGCGGCCAGGTCGCGGGCCGTGCCCGGCTCGAAGATGTCGGTGTTGTAGCGCAGGACACCCACGAAGGCGCCGTCCCGCTCCCCGCCCATCTCGATCCACAGGTCCGTCTGGCCCTCCTGCTGCGGCACCGGGTAGGGCCGCAAGGTGGCGCCCGCGACGGCCAGTTCGGCGGTCCGGTCCGGGTCCAGCAGGAAGAAGGAGTCCATGTCGGTGAGGAACGGCAGCCGGTCCCAGGCGAAGCCGGCCTGGTACAGCGGGGTCCGGCTCGGGTCGCGGGGCGGCGCGAGTTCCCGGACCAGCCAGGGGAACGGCAGTTCCTGGGCCCGCATCGCCTCGAGCACCCGGGCCCGTACGGAGGCGAGCACCTCCCGGTACGTCGCGGTCTCCTCGACCTCACCGCGTACGACGACGGTGTTGACGAAGTTGCCGAGCGCGTCGCGGTACTGGCGCTGCAGCCTGCCGGAGGTCGGGGTGCCGACCAGGACGTCGGACCGGCCGCTCAGCCGGCTCAGCAGCACGAAGTAGGCGGACAGCAGCACCATGTACGGCGTCGCCGCGCCCTCGCGCGCCAACTCCCGCACGGTGTCGGTCGCTTCGGCCGACAGGGCGAACGGTACCGAGCCTCCCTCGTACGTCGGGGCCGGCGGCCTGGGCCGGTCGCCGTACAGGTCGAGGCCGGGAGGCGCGTCGGCGAGCCGTGCCGCCTCGTCGGCGGCCAGCGCGGCGGCCTTCCCGCCGGCCAGGAAGGTCCGCTGCTGCTCGGCGTAGGACGCGAAGGCGCCGCCGTCCAGGGTGAACCGTCCCGGCTTTCCCTCCAGTCGGCCGCGGACCTCGCCGAGCAGCAGCGCCAGCGACCAGAAGTCGGCGGCGGCGTGGTGCAGCACGGCCGCGAACACCCAGGTGCACTCGGCGGTCCGGTACAGGTGGATGCGCCACAGCGGCGGCCGGGCCAGATCGAACGGTGTACGGGTGTCGGTCCTGACACGGTCCCGCAGCGCCTCCGGATCCATGCCGCGGGCGTCGGTGTGCCGGATGTCGAGGGGCACGGACTCCTGGACCCGCTGCGCCGGCCCGTTCTCACCGGGCTGGAAGCAGACGCGTAAGGCGTCGTGCTCGGCCATCAGGTCGCGGAGGATCGCCTCGGTCCGGCGGCCGAGTCCGGCGTCGGCGGTGACCTCGGCCCCGAACACGATGTGGTAGGCGGAGCACTGGGGGTCGGTCTCGTGGATGAACCAGAGGCCGGCCTGCTGCGCGTTGACGGGCGGCGGCGCGGCAGCCGCCGGGGATGCGGTGGTCATGGGTGTCCCGGTCGTCATCACTGGCCGTCCGCGGTGGCCGGGACGGGCACGGTGTTCATCAGGTTCCAGAGCGCCTCGGAGAGGCTGTCGACCGTCGGGTGGTCCCACAGCAGGTCCACCGGCAGGTCGGAGAGCCCACAGGCGTCCTCGATCTCCATGCCGACGGCGAGCGCCGCCATGGAGTCGAGGCCGTACGAGGTGAACGGCTGGTCGGTGGCCAGTTCGGCGGCGGGTATGCCGGCCTCGGCGGCGACCGCCTGGGCGAGGACGCGCTTCACGTCGTCGAGCGTCATGTTCATGGTGTTCATCGCAGGTCGGGACCTTCCGGTGTGCAGGTGAGCAGGTGAGCAGGTGGATCGTGGGACAGGCGGTCGGTTCGGTCGTCCGGCGAGCGGGTGCCGGGTCAGGCGGCGGAGGCCGGCCGGTCTGCGCCGTGGCGCGCCTCGTGCGTGCCCGGGGCGGCCTGGCGCATGGTCCTGAGGGAGAAGAACTCGTGCTTCTCGCGCTGGGAGTTCATCCGGTCGAAGAGGGTGCGGGCGGTCCGGGGGTCGAGGTCGCCGACCTCGTACTGGTGGACCTGCTCACGGGCCAGGGCGGCCTCGAGCCAGGCTCCATCGGCGAAGAACGCGTCGAGGTGGTCCCGGTTGTGGAGCCAGATCCCGAGGGCGGCGACCTTGGCGTGCAGGGCGCACAGGTCCTCCGCCAGCCTCATCAGCCGCGGCGGGGTGGTCTTGGCGGAGGCCGACGGCGTTGCCGCCGGCGCCCTGCGCAGGTCGTGGAAACGCGCGTAGAGCGCGTCGAGCCGTCCGCGCAGCTCCTCGGCCCGGGTCCGCAGGGCGGTGAGCCGTTCCTCGTCGCAGCCGGCGCCGGGTACGAGGCCGGCGAGACGGTCGATGAGCGCGGGGAGGCTGGCGAAGGTCGCGTCCCGGCCGCGGCCGAACACACTCACCCGGGCCGGCTGGAACGGGGGCAGTTCGGCCCGCAGGTCGTACAGCGTGCTCCAGTCCTCGTCGCGGGGCCGCTCGTGGGATTTGGCGAGGGCGGCCAGTTGCTGGGTGATGCTGTCCAGGCAGACCGGCTCGCTGCCGTCGAAGACGGACACGACGGCGCCGTCGCGGAGCATCTTCTGGAAGATGCCGACGTGTTCCGCCGCCCGCATGTAGTACCGGGCGCCCAGCGTGCGGGCGAGTGCCTTGCCCGCGAAGTCGACGAGGCGGGCCACCTGGACCTTGGCGGTGTTGCCCCAGACGCTGAACTCCTCGGTGTACAGATGCAGTCCGCGCATCGCGACCAGGCTCTCGCACTCGGCGACCAGCAGGCTCAGGTAGGCGTTGGCGAGGGACTCGGTGACGTACGGGATCTCGCTCGCCGGCCCGTCGTACAGCGTCCGGCCGGAGAGGAAGCCGCCCACCGTCCGCAGCATGGTGTCGCCCGTGCCGAGGGACAGGCCGGTGCACAGGGTGCGGGTGACCAGCAGGCCGCGCAAGGACAGTTCGAGCCCTTCTCCCTCGGCGCCCAGCCGGGCGGAGGCGTCCACCCGGGCGTCGTCGAAGGAGACTCCGCTGATGTCGCATCCGCGCAGGCCGTACGTGGAGACGCGGGGTACGCCGGTCACCTCGCCGGAGACGACACGCGACCTGTCCACGAGGAACATGGACTGCTTGCGCTTGGCCGGCACGGCGTCGTCGCCCGTGGTGCCGAGGAGCACCACATGGGTCGAGGTCCGGCCCCGGTTGATGGGCCATTTCTCGCCGGTGAGGACGTACTGTCCGTCGTCCGGAGTGGCCACGAGCTCGTTGGCGGCCAGGTCGGCGCCGTGGCCGGGCTCCGAGTAGGCCAGGCAGGGGACGACCCCGCCGCGCAGCACCGCGCTCGCCCACTGGGCCCGCTGCCCGGCATCGCCGCCGATCCAGGCGAGCATCATCCAGATCTGGGTGCTCTCGCTCACGGCCACGTTCATGTCGCGGCGGGCGATCACACGGGTGAGCATCAGCAGTTCTTCGGTGGTCCGCAGGTCTCCGCCCAGCCAGTCGGGCACGAAGTACCGGTGAAACCCGAAGGCCCGCACCTGACCGATTCCGTCGACCGGCAATTCCTCACGCTCGTCGAGCTCCAGGCTCCGGGCGAAGGACAAGGAGTTCGCCTCCACCTCGGGGTCGCCCAGCCACTCCTCCAACGCCTCGGCCGGCACGGCGGAATCGATCGAGGGATTCCCCGGCTCGCCGGAGAGGGTGCCTGCAAGTGGCTTCTCGGACACGAATTCGCGCATGGAGCACTCCAATTCAGTGCATGACAAAGACAAAGTCGGCACCGGCCGGTCCTTTCCACGGAATGCGCCAGGGATCAGCCGGCGACTTCCGATGAATTTCGGCCGTGCGGGAATCGGCCCAGGGTGGCGCTCGGCACGGCGTCGTGCCGCGGCACCAGCTCAGGCGGAAAGGGCACCGCCGTCCGGAGCGCACAGGGGCGCCGGACGCGGACACCAGGAAAATGGCAGGTCACCGACGTCGGACCGACGACGGCGCCGGCGTCATCTACGGCAACAGCCGAACAGGATGCGGTTCACTCGAACGTCCCCCGTGACGTATGTATGTGTCTCGGTGGGAGCCGGCCGGAATTCTGTCCGGTCGACCCTCCCCAAGATCTCCCCCGTGGTGGTTGCACATGCGACAACCTGCCGCCATCATGGGCGGCTTCGCTCTACGTCAGGACTCTAACATTCACAAGGCTTCTCGGTTTGTGAGGCCCGTCACCATTTTACACTGCCTTTGCGTGAATATCCGATCCGGACGGAACCCTAAATTCCGTTCACCATAAATAAAGGAAGCGTGAACTTTGCTTCACCTGCCTTCGCTTCGGTTGAATTCACAATTGACACGGATTCAAAAATCACCCGCCCCAGCAGTTCCCTGCCGACACACGAAAACGCCCGGCCGGGATTTCCCGGCCGGGCGTCGGTGTCGCATCGGTGTCGCATCGGTGCCGCATCGGTGCCGCCCTGCGGCGTCGGCGGGTCAGGGGCGGATCAGGAGGGCGCGCCCACCGGCACGTCCGGACGCAGCTCGCCGTCTTCGTCGAGGTCCGGCGGGATCGTCGACAGCGCGCTCGCGTGGAGGTCCTTGGTCCGCAGCATCAGGAAGCCGATGAGCGCGGCGATGAACCCGAGGATCGCGCAGAGGGTCATGGCACCGTGGAACGCGGTCATGAACGCGTCCCGCCCGGCGGCGACCACCTGCTCCTGGAGCGCCCCCGCGTTCGCGGCGACCGCGTCGAACGCGCCGGCGCTGATGCCGTGGGCGGCCTCCTCCGCAGCGGCGTCACCCATCTGCCGTCCGGCCGCCGACGCGGCGAACTCGTCGGCCACGCGGTTCTGGAAGAAGGCGCCCACACCCGCGATACCGACGGCGATACCGACCTGCTGGAAGGTCTCGTTGATGCCGGACGCGACACCGGACTTGGCCGGCTCGGCGACGCCGATGGCCAGCGCCGCACGGGCCGGGTTGAAGGCGCCCATACCGAAGCCGGAGATGACCAGGGCCGGGATGAGCACGGTCCAGGCCGAGTCGACCTCCGCCAGGTTGAGGAAGAGCAGACCGATCCCCATGACGAGGGTGGAGCCGCCCAGCAGTACCCGGAAGGGGACCTTGCCGATGAGTCCGCCGCCGATCGCGCCGGCCACGAACATCGCGGCCGTCAGCGGCAGGAACCGCAGCCCCGCGTCCCAGGCGTCCATGCCCAGCATGTTCTGGAGGTAGCTGGTCTCGAAGAACACCGACGGCAGGGCGCCCGCGTTGCCGATCATGGCGACGAGGGAGATACCGACGAAGGTGGGGTTGCGGAAGAAGGACAGGTCGATCATCGCGCGCTCACCCAGGCGCCGCTCGATGAACAGGAACACCATCAGGAAGACGGCGCTGGCCGCGTACAGGCCGAGCGTGCTGACGCTGGTCCAGCCCTCCTCGGGTGCCCGGATGGTGGCGAACACCAGGGCCCCGAGCGCGATGCTGAAGGTGATCAGCCCGGCCCAGTCGGTGGGGTGCGCCCGCCGGTTGAGCGACTCGCGCACCCGCAGCGCGCCGACGAGGACGGCGAGGATGCCGACCGGCACGTTGATGTAGAAGATCCAGCGCCAGGACAGCGAGCTGGTCAGCGAACCGCCGATGAGCGGCCCGGCGGCGACCGCGACACCGACGGCGGCACCGAACACGGTGAAGGCGGTGGCCCGCTCCTTGCCGTGGAACTCGTGACTGAGCATGGCCGGGCCGACCGCGAACATGACGGCCGCGCCGACGCCCTGCACCGCGCGGTAGAGGCTCAGCGCGGTGGCGTCGCCGGCCAGACCGCAGGCGAGCGAGGCGACGGTGAAGATGACGAAGCCCACCTGGAAGAGCCGCTTGCGGCCGAGCCGGTCGGCGAGTGAGCCCGCCGCCACCAGGAAGATCGCAAGGGTGAGGGCGTAGGCGTCGAACACCCACTGCAGGTCGGCGAAGCTGCTGTCCAGGGACTCGTGGATCGCCGGCAGCGCGACGGCCACCACGCTCAGGTCGAGCATCAGCATGAACGTGCCCAACGCGACGATCCCCAGGGTCCACCACCTTGCGGGCGATGGTGCGCGTTCTGCGGACATGACGGGGACTCTCCTATCAACCGGATTCATCGATGATGGAAAAATAGATGATTGGAAAGTCCGGGTCAACTGTAGTCACGGTGGGTGACAAGAATCCGGCCGTCGCCCGCGCGATCCCACGGCAGGACCCACACGCGGTCACGGACGGACGAAGGGCAGGCGGAGAGCAGGCGGAAGGGAACCGGCGGGCAAACGAAAGCGGGCGGGCCCTCAAGGGCCCGCCCGCACCACCGCCACCGCCGTCAACTCACCTCCGCACCGCCCGTTCCGGTCAGTCGGAACAGACGGACGCGGGCCAGCGGCCCGCCAGCATCCGGTCGAGCATCCTGCGCATCACTTCGCGCTCGTCGTCGTCGAGCGTGCCGAAGAACGCCGTCTCGACCTCGGTGACCACACTGTCCACCGCCGCCAGCGCCGCCCGGCCGGCGTCGGTGAGGATCAGGTTGTACCGCCGCCGGTCGGCCGGGTTGCGCCGCCGCTCGACGTGCTGGTTGCGCTCCATCTCGTCGATGACCGTCACGACCGTGGTCGGGTCGAGGTTGAGCAGTCGGCTCAGGTCCTGCTGGGAGAGTTCGGGCCCTCCGGCCAGCGAGGCCAGCACGAAGAAGTACCTGCTGCGCATGCCGACCGTCTCCAGGGCCTTCTCCACGTCCTCGAGCAGCAGCAGCCCGGCCTTGTGGAGCAGGTATCCGGGACGCTCGGCGATGAAGAAGTCCTCACGTGGCCGCAGTTGTGCCCCGTCCCGCTCGGCATTGCCGCCACTGCGCGCCACAGGCCGACTCCCTTCAACCATACGAAACGTCCACCATCGAAGATACCAACGCTTCGGCCGCCCGGAACGTGCCCGCACCCCGACGATCGACGCCTACGCCGCCGCCGTCCGTGCCGCGTTCCAGGACGGCGGACAGCACACGCAGCCGTCGCCCCGGGCGGGGAGGCCGGCCCGCCCGCTCCTGTCAGTCGTCAGTGGGGTAGTCCCGCAGCGCCTGCGAGCGTGAGGGGTGGCGCAGCTTGCTCATCGTCTTGGCCTCGACCTGGCGTATGCGTTCGCGTGTCACGCCGTAGACCCTGCCGATCTCCTCCAGGGTCCTGGGACTGCCGCCCAGGAGCCCGTAGCGCAGGGAGATGACGCCGGCCTCGCGCGGGGTCATCTCCGCCAGGACGGTCTGGATGGTCTGCCGGAGGAGGCCAAAGGTGACCACATCCCAGGGGGAGGGCGAGTCGCTGTCCATGATGAGGTCACCGAAATCGGTGTTCCCGTCGTCGGACAGGGTGGTGTCCAACGAGACGGGCTCCCTGGTGTAGGCGTTGAGTTCGGCCAGCCGCTCCACCGGGACGGCCGCCTTCTCGGCCAGTTCTTCCGGGGTGGGCTCGTTGCCGGTATCGTGGATCAACTCGCGACGGATCCGTGCCACGCGGTTGATGATCTCCACGGTGTGCACCGGTATGCGGATGGTGCGGCTCTGGTCGGCCAGGGCCCGGGTGACCGCCTGTTCGATCCACCAGGTCGCGTACGTGGAGAACTTGAAGCCCTTGGTGTAGTCGAACTTCTCCACGGCTCTGATCAGCCCGGTGTTGCCTTCCTGGATCAGGTCCAGGAACTGCAGCCCGCGCCCGGTGTAGCGCTTGGCGACCGATACCACCAGGCGGAGGTTGGCCTCGGTGAAATGGCTCTTCGCGCGACGGCCGTCCTCGGCGAGGCGGGTCAGCCCCCGGCCGAAGTGCGGGTCCGGGCAGGGCTTTTCGAGGAGGTGCTCGGCGTACAGACCTGCTTCGATGCGCTGGGCCAGTTCCACCTCCTGCTCGGCGGTCAGCAGCCGGGCCTTGGCGATCAGTCGCAGGTAGTCCTTGACCTGGTCGACCGTGCCGTCTCCCGAGGGGAGCCGGGGGGGCGGGGGCGTCGGTCTCGTCGTCCTCCGGGCGCATGATTTCCTCCGTGCCCTGCACGTCCGTGGCGTTCACCTGGGCTCCAGCGGGAGGCCCGGGTGCCGTCCCGGGGTGCTTTCGTGGAGGGCGCGCCCGCGAGTACGGGGATGGAGTCCGGTGGCGAGCACGTCTGCGAGGGACCTTCCCCTTCATGTATGCCTAGTACTCCAGCCGTAGATCGTGATCTTGTTGCTGGAGGGCGGTGGAGAGGGGGCCGCCGTCGGTCGTCGACGAGATCGAGCTGGGCAGCAGAGGCGTCCGCTACTCGAGTCCTCCGAGACGGCGGGCATCTTTGATCTCGCGGAGCCTGGCAGCCGTCATCGGGGTCCACTCCCTCCTCTGTCCAGCGGTATGGAGGGCGGCTCCAACCTCGCTGAGCTTCGCGGAGGACAACACGCCCGCTCGCTCGATCAGGTCGTCCCGGGCGACAGTGGTCAGCCAGGTGCAAGGAGTAAAGCCTGGACGCGGGAACGCGAACCGCAGCACGCCTTCGAAGGGCAGCCCTTCCCGGGCGCCTATCGCCACTTCAACGCCCAGGCCGCTGATGTCGACGCCCGCTGGCGCAACGACCTGCATGACCTGGAACCCGGATGACTCGTCGTCCGACAGCAGCACGACCGGGCGTCGCTCGTCGAAGTCGACCCACCAGACTTCGCCGCGTTGCATGTGTCCTCCTGGTACGAGTCGGCGGGCGGACGCTGCATGCCCGAGCGGGACACCGGATGCGGCCCCGTCTTCGCACGTCGTGGCCGAGGGGGTGGTGAAGACGGGTGCGGCCACCGGTGATCATCGGTGTGTGAAGACTGAAGATCATGCGGTAGCCGCGGGTCATAGCGTAGACCCTGTCCACTGGCAGGAGGCGTTCGAGGTCGTGATGGGCCGGATAGCGGGCCGGTTCGCGCGGGTTGAACCCCGGCGCCGGGTGCGGGACTTGGTGCTGGGGCTGCTGTCGGACCTGCCGCGCAAGAACTGCTGGAACATCGCCGAGTGGGCCGGGGAAGCGAGTCCGGACGGCATGCAGCACCTGCTCGGCCGGGCCAGGTGGGATGCCGACACCGTGCGCGACGACGTGCGTGAGTACGTACTGGAGCACCTGCATGACAAGGATGCGGTGCTGGTGGTCGATGAGACCGGGGATGTGAAGAAGGGCACGCACACCGTCGGTGTCCAGCGCCAGTACACCGGCACCGCCGGGAGGATCGAGAACTCCCAGGTCGCCGTCTACCTCGTCTACGCGGGCCGCCGCGGACACGCGGCAGTGGACCGTGAGCTGTACATCCCGCGCTCGTGGACGTGCGACCCGGCCCGCTGCCGGGCCGCCGGCCTGGGCGAGGGCACCGTCTTCGCGACCAAGCCGGAGCTGGCCGCCCGGATGATCGGCCGGTTCCTTGACGCCGGGCACCGCGTGGGCTGGGTCGCGGGCGACGAGGTCTACGGCGGCAACCCGAAACTGCGGGCGGCGCTGGAAGGGCGCGGCGTCGGCCATGTGCTCGCCGTCGCCTGCTCCCATGAAGTCACGTCCGATGCCGGGAAGTTCCGCGCGGATGCCCTGGCCGTCAAGGTGCCGAAGCGGGCCTGGCAGAAGCTGTCGGCAGGGGCCGGCGCCAAGGGACACCGCTTCTACGACTGGGCCGTCATCGACCTGGCCGAACCCCGCCCCGGCAGCCATCAACTGCTGATCCGCCGCAACCGCACCACCGGTGAACTGGCTTACTACCGCTGCTGGTCGCCAGCGACGGTGCCTTTGGCCACGCTGGTGCGTGTCGCCGGGTCGAGGTGGCGGGTGGAGGAGACCTTCCAGGCCGGAAAGGGCCTGGCCGGACTGGACGAGCACCAGGTCCGCCGCTTCACCTCGTGGTCTCGCTGGGTCACCCTGGCCATGCTCGCTCACGCCTTCCTCGCGGTCGTCCGCGCTGACGAACACGCCCGCCATCCCGCCCCGGACAGGTTGATCCCGCTCACCTGCAACGAAATCCAGCGATTGTTCATGACGGTGGTCGTCCGGCCCGTGCACGATGCGGCCCACCGGCTCGGCTGGTCCGCCTGGCGACGCCGCCATCAGGCCCGAGCCCAGGCCAGCCATTACCGCCGACAAGCCGCAAATCAGCCATGAAGATCACGATCTACGGCTGGAGTACTAGGGCTTCCCGGCCGGAGCCCTCTGTGGAGCGCGGGTTGCGACTCAACGCCTTCTGATCAATGGCGATCGCCGGAGACAGTCCCGCGCTGGCATCGAATACCCAGCTTGACTTTCCGTATCCGGATACAACCGTGAACACGGTAAGCGCATCCCGGCGCATTTCTACGGACACGTCACAGAAATTGCGCCGCCGTGCACCCTTGCCAACGAATCGATTTCTCACTTCGTAAACCTCAGGTGGTGTCGAGAACTGACTGATATCAACAGTAACATCGTGCCGTAACACGCCGATCCCGCCATTCGGCACCAGTCCCGCGTGGCAAATATCTCCCTTGACAGGGAAGTCCATCACGTGCGCAGAGGAAATTTGATCCGATACGGAAAGTGGCGAGAAGAACGCGTGAGCGGCACTCGACCCCTTACGGAATGGGAGCGAGCGAACAACATGTCCGGAGCGGTCGGAAAGCAATGGATCGGGCTGCTGATCCAGGGCACGCGCGGATCCGGCTCGAGGTCGAGCACCTCTCACAGGACCGCGAGGCGCCGACCGCCCGGCTGTGCCCTCTCGCTCAGGACCCCACGGCCCCGACGCGAGAGCTGTCCGACTGCGGTCGGGGCCCGGATCGGAGCCCTTCGTCGTTCTGGGCGCCGTTCGGTTGCTTCTCTGCTGCGACATCGGTGCGGTGCGACAGAGCAGCCATGACCGGCACGGCAGAGGGCGGGGGCTCCTTCTGGGCGTACGGAGTGCCGGCCGCGCCCCGGCGGACCGGCTCTGCGGGCTCCTCGGTCCGCACGCCGATGCCGAGCTTCTTCAGGATCTTCTTCTCGATCTCGTCGGCGAGGTCGGGGTTGTCCTTGAGGAAGTTGCGGGAGTTCTCCTTGCCCTGGCCGAGCTGGTCGCCCTCGTACGTGTACCAGGCGCCGGCCTTGCG
>NZ_JBIAIV010000036.1:0-79896 GCF_042871645.1 Streptomyces sp. NPDC005774
GGGCGGCTCCGAAGGGCCAAATCCTTCATCTCCCGCACAGCACCATTTCCAGAAGCTGTTCCTACAACCAACTCCCTTTCACGTTCAGGACACAACGTCTGCGACAACTACGCCACGCACAAGACCCCCGCGATCAAGAAGTGGCTGCTGGCCCACCCCCGCTTCCACCTGCACTTCACACCGACCGGATCGTCCCGGCTGAACCTCGTCGAGCGGTGGTTCGCCGAACTGACCAACAAACAGATACGGCGAGGCGTCCACAAGTCCGTCCAGGCCCTGGAGAAGGACATCCGCAACTGGATCGCCGCATGGAACACCGGCCCCAGGCCCTACATCTGGACGAAGACCGCGGACGAGATCCTCGAACGCCTCGCCAGCTATCTGAACAGAATTCCTGGCTCAGAGCACTGGATCAGGGGGCTGAGGTGATCAACCGGGACCTACATGCTCAACCGGACAGGCATGCTACACGCAAAGTCCCTGCCCCTTGCCCCTGGGAAATGCACCCCAATGGCCCCAATCTTGGCCCTCTGTTGAGCACGTTGCCATCACTGCCATTAGCGTTGCCGCCAGACGGAGGGTCCGTCATGTAATGAATTCGGACGAAATTCGTCACGACCAGAGTGAACATGACGAACTCTCCCAGTAATGCCGCGGGCCTTCTCGTACGTTCTCGCCCACGCCGCCCAGATCTGCTCGGGTGCCTTGCCTTCTGTGGACCGACCCAACGCGTCGCTGTCCGGCGGCATCGGCGTCGGACAAAGCCTGGGCGGCCCTGACTCTGTTCATTCCCACAAACACGGAGGCGACCGTGGGCTTCGCTGGCCGGCCTTTCATATTCCTCGCCGTTGCGGTTCTCGGCAGCTCTGCCGGGCTCGCTCTCATCGGATCTGCGTCGGCCGACGTGGTCCCGCAGAAGACGGCCCCGACTGCGGCAACCCACCCTGCCGAAGGCTCCTCGGCGAAAAGCCGCACCATCCGCGTGAAGGCCCGGCTGCAAGTCGGCGAAGAGCTGGATCTGGGTACAACGGGCCGCAGCGTCGGCGACCAGTTCGTCTTCAGCGGGAATCTGGTGTCGACCGAGGTACCGGAAGAACGCTTCGTCGGACGCTTCGGCGGGTTCTGCGTCATCACCGGCCTCGAACGCAACGCGGGACAATGCTCGTCGACCGCGGTGCTGCCGGAAGGACAGATCACCGTCCAGGGCGAGCAAGCCGGAATTCCGGCACCGAGCCCGGTCGTCAACGCGATCACCGGAGGCACCGGGGAGTTCCGTAAGGCGCGCGGCCAAGTGACACAGCGGGTGTTGACGCCGGCGGCCTGGCAACTCACATTCGAAGTTTTCGACGTGCAGCCTCATCGAACCGGGGACGGTCGCAGTCCGTCCGAGGTGCCGATGCCCATGCCTCCGTCCTTCCCTGGCAAGTAGCTGCGTCAGGCAGTATCGACGCCGCCCGGGATGCAGCGGCGAGAGCAGGTGACTCCTCCGTAAACTCCGGTGCTCGACCACCCGGACCACCAGCGTCGTCCAAGCCGTCCTCACCCTGCATCTGGCCAGCTCAAACCGATGACGGAAAAACCTCACCCTGCAGCGCACTTCACCCTATTCCACCCAAAGAGCGCCGAATAAACCGTCCCGTCCCCGACCTGTGGAAAGCGTGCGGCGGGGTGGCGTGCCAACTGGAACACTGCCGCGGTTACGATCGTGCCGGCGATTACCTGGTTGCGCGTATGGTCCCGCAACTCGACACGAGACCAGCCGACGATGACGACCAGGAGGAACCCCAGGGCCGCCCACGCACCGTAGGTCTGCACGAGCATCGCGCAGGCGCCTGCTGAGACAGCCTGGTGCATGGAGATCTTCCAGACCAGACGCGATCATCGCGTCCAGGGCCCGGACGACACCTCTCACTCACTGCGTCACGCGGCCAAGGACCAAGGCCGGGCTCGGCTCCCGGCCGCCCGCGCCCGCGGAGCCGGCATCCTCACCGTCCTGTACGAACCCGGCGCCTGACCACCCGCACCGCCGATGAGCAGAAAGAACCGCGATGCAGATCCTGGTGCCTGACGATCCGGTGTTCATCAGCAAGTTCATCGCAATCGAGCAGCCCCTGCTGTACTCCCTGTACTACTTCTATCTGTCCGATCTCGATAGCACCCAGGCCAAGCTCATCAGCACCGCCTATGACAGCTGGGACCAGATTCAGCAGCGCCTTCCAATTCCCCTGCAGTGGCAGATCACCGCGGCGGGCGGCTGCCAGCAGCACTTGGCCGCGGGCTACGTCCTTCACGACCTCAACAGCAGGGAGCTGCCGAGCCTGTACACCATGGATCTGCCGCTCGACCAGCTGCACACCTTGCAGGCCTGTCACAGCATGCTGGCCCAAGTGGAGAAGACGACCGACGGGCCATTGGCGGAGGCTCTCACCGAGTTGGCGGACCAGGGACCGGACCTCGTCGACGACTTCCGGCGCGCGCTGGAGGTGATGAATCTCAAGGCCCCGCAGCGTCTGCTGGAGGCCCTCCAGCGCGCGTCGGCCGCCGGACCGGTCATGACCCTCATCCTCGATGAGGCCCTGCGAGCTGACTACCACGACTTCTGTAGCCGCGTCGTGTACGTCCTGAGCGGCGGTGACAGGTTCACCTACACCTCCCACCTGGCCTTGTACCCCTGATCCCCAGCTCAGGGCCTTTACACGGCGGGGCTCGAAAGGGCGCTGCGTCTGCAGGAAACGCATGTCGCGCCCTTTCGAGCACGGTCTCATACAAGCCGCCTGGCAGGTGGTGAGAGGGCAGAGCCCCGGCGAGGCGTGCCGGTCCCACCGTTCACGGCGGCGCCGTGACTATGCCGGTACGAGGGCAGCTGAACTGTCGGCGTGCAGCATGGGGTGGTTGTCCAGCAGTTCCTCCGGCACGTCGAACCCTTCGATCAGCGTCAGTGCGTGGGGTTCCAGGGCTGCGATTACGTTGTCAATGGCGTCGGGCAGTTGTTGTACCTGGTCTGCGGTGATCCGCCCCTGGGCCAGCAGGTCGCCGCTGTGCGCGGCGATTTGGCGAAAGGCGAACAGCCGGTGCAGGTCGGTGAGCAGTTGCCGGGTCTGTGCGGTACCGGCCTGGTCGGCCGAGTGGGACAGTGCCTGGCCGGCCAGGCGATGGGCGTGCGCGTCGACGAGTTGGAGCGCAGGAGTGACGGTTGTGTTCCACCGCGCCAGGGGTGAGGGGGCGCGGCCGGTGCGGAGGCGGGCGCGGGCCCGCTCGTGCCATATTCGCTCGATGTCCGCCAGGAGGTCCTGCGGGTACTGCGGATCATTCAATGAGCGCTGCTCGGGCGGAATGTCGCTGATCGGCTGGGGCGTGGAGCCGCCGAGGAGCATTTCACCGGCGGCCTTGACCCAGATGACCTTGTTGTCGCCTTCGGCGGTGATGGTGCCTTCGTTCGCGGCGAGCTGGCCGGCGATGCCGTTGGCCAGGATCAGGCCCTGGGCACCACAGCGTTCACGGCACTCGGTCATGATGGCGCGGGCCTGCCAGGTGATCCACCCCTTGGTGACGGCGATGAGCCGTTCGCACTGTTCCAGGTCGCTGTCTGCCGCGTCGGCCCACTGCTGGGTGACGCTGCGTTGCAGGAGGGTGGCGGCGTAGGCGGTGGCGGTGGCTTCCAAGAGGGGTGCGTGGTGGCTGCGGTGCGCGAACAGTGGAACCTTGTGTCCGCTGGTCATGCCGGAGGTACGACGGTTGTGTGCGTGGCGGATGGCGACGGTCAAGGCGTGGCGGGTGGTGCCCAAGCTGTAGGCACTCATGCAGAGCTTGCCCATGGTGACGCGGCCGATGGAGCGTAGAAAACGTTTGCGAGGGCTGCCGAGGCTGCTGGTGAAGTGACCGTCACGGGTGAGACGTCCGTGGTCGCCCTGAAGGAGTGCGGTGTAGGGCAGTTGGAGGTGGTGGAAGCTGGTGGAGCAGTGGTCGACGGGGCTGCTGGCGGTCTGGGGCAAGCGGCGTATCTCAATGCCGGGCGTCGGTGTGCCGTGGGCATCGTGTATCGGGGTCAGGAACAAAAAGACGCCCAGGTCGCGGTCGTCGACGAGGAGGCGGGCGGCGACCACGGCGTCCTTGGGCCCTCCCACGGGGCTGGTGTTGGGCATCCACTTGCAGGCATCGGGGCGAGGGGTGTTGAGGACGAAGCCGCCTGTGTCCCGGTCGAAGGTGCAGGTGGTTTCCATCTGGGCGGCGTCATTGCCATGCGCAAGCTCGGTGCACAGAAACGTTCCGACGCGAGCCATCTGCACGTACTCGGTCAGATCCCGATCGTCGTGGTCGTGATCGAGGAGGCTGCCGAGGAAGAGGTTGTAGTGGATGCTGGCGCAGGTCGCCATGCCGGCGTCGACGACACCGGCCCACTCGTGCATCGCGCTCAGCGCGGCAGGGTCGCTGGCGAAGGCCAGCGGATTGTCGATGGCGTTATTGACCAGACGCAGACGCTCATACGACAGCCGGATGCGCGCCTCGTCGGTGAGCCCTTCCTGATAGGAGAACGGTGCAGAGCTGAACAGCCGCATCCACGCATGGTGGAAAGTCGCGGTGCGGGTACCGAACAGAGCGGTGGCGAGTTCGTCCGGCAAGGGCTGCGGGCGAGAAAGCTGAGTGTCGATCACAGACGCACAGGCTACCGTTGTTGATCACATCATGATCATCGCCACGATTGAGAGAGCTCGGGGGGCACGGTGATCAACATCGGCGGGACAGGCGTCTTCCTCGGTCTGGACGCCGGCAAGAGCACGCATCACCGACACGGACCGACCGCGGCCGGGAAAAAGGTCTTCGACGGCGCTGTCACGTTGGCTGACCGAACCAGGGTGATCTTGGAGTTGGTCGTACCGGGAGGGGTTCGCTCGTGTCGTCCGCGCCGCCGTCGCACAAGGGGCACCGGTACCCGGTGGGGGTCATCGCGCACTGCGTGTGGCTGTACCACCGCTTCCCGCTGTCGTTCCGCGAGGTTGAGGGGCTGATGCTCGAGCACGGTGTGCTCGTCTCCCACGAGACAGTCCGCCGCTGGTGTGCGAAGTTCGGCCGGGGCTACGCCAACAGCCTGCGCCGCCGGCGTGCGAGGCCGGGCGACAAGTGGCACCTGGACGAGGTCTTCATCAAGATCACCGGCGAGCCGAAGTGCCTGTGGCGGGCCGTCGACGCCGACGGCAACGTGCTTGACATCCTTCTCCAGGGCCGAAGGGAAAAGGCCGCGGCCCGGCGCTTCTTCCGCAAGCTCCTGAAGAAGTCCCGCGCCGTGCCGCGCGTGGTGGTCACCGACAAGCTCCGCTCCTACGGCGCGGCCCACCGCGAGGTCATGCCCTCCGCCGAGCACCGTTCCCACAAGGGCCTGAACAACCGGGCCGAGAACTCACATGAGCCCACCCGGCAGCGCGAACGCGCCATGAAAGGCTTCCTTCCGTAGCGTCGGCGGAGCCCAGCGGTTCCTGGCCGCGTTCAGCGGCATCTCACCCCACTTCAGGCCCCGCCGCCACCTGATGACCGCCACCGGATACCGCACCGGGATGGCCACCCGCTTCGCCATCTGGGACCAGATCACCGGCGCCACCTCCCCGCCCACCGAGGCCTGACCCGAAACTGCCACCCGGTCCCACCACGCCCTGACACATCATCAACTGTGCACACCCCCGCCAACGTGACAACGCCCACCCGACACCTGGCCATACGCCGCCGGAAGATCGGCTGCTCGCTGGCGACGCCTGACGACAGGGCGGCAGGCACTGCTGGTCCTGGCCCGCCTGCGGTGCGGCGACACCTGCGCCCGCCTGGCCGCCTCCTTCGGTATCGGCATCGCAACCGTCCACCGCTACATCCGCGAGGTCGTCGAGGTCCTGGCCGCACTCGCGCCCAGCCTCGCCGAGGCGGTGCGGGCCGCGAGCCGCCCGGCGTTCGTGCTCCTGGGCGGCACGCTGCTGCCCATCGACTGGGGGCACCTTCCGGCCGAAGGCTGGGGGCATCGCCGCCGACCGCCCCTTCTACTGGGGAAACACCATTCCCTCGAGACCATGTTGGGCGGACACATAGGCGGACTTGTAGGTCGAGGCGCGCAGCCCATGGACCGGGGACACATTGACGATGCGACCCCATCCCTGTCCGTACATGTGGGGCAGGGCGCCGCGGATGAGCCGGAACGGTGCCTCGAGCATCACGGTGAGCACCGTGTGGAAGACGGCGGGCGGGAAGTCCTCGATCGGGCGGACCAGTTGCAGCCCGGCGTTGTTGACCAGTACGTCCGTGCCCGCGGCGGCGAGTTCGGCGGCGTCCAGGTCCATGAGGTCGAGGACATACGGCTCGATGCCGCCGCCGAGGTCCCGGGCCTGCTCGGCCAGCGCCTCCAGGCCGGCGGCGTCCCGGTCGACGGCTCTCACCTTGGCCCCGGCGGCCGCGAGCCGCAGCGCGCAGGCGCGGCCGATGCCGCCGGCAGCGCCGGTGACGAGGGCGGTACGGTCACCGAGGTCGAGCAGGGGGCCAGGGGTGTGGAGAGGGTGTGGGGCTCGGTCATGTCCCGACCCTAGGCAGCCCCCTAGCCCACCCCATGTGGTTGCGCCCCACAGTTCAGCCAGAAGTAGTGGGGTCGAACCATGTGGGTGCGTCGGCCATGGCTTGCTTGATGCGGAAGCGCCCGAACTCGTTCAGCTCCGGCAGCGCGTCCACGGCGAACCAGGCGACGTCCAGTGATTCGTCGTCGTTGACCCGGGCCTCACCGCCGACGGCACGGCAGCGGAAGGTGATGTCCATGTACTGGCAGATGTCGCCGTTTCCGTACGTCACCGGGTTCAGCGCCTGGACCAGCACGACCCGCTCGACGACGCAGTGCACCGCGGTCTCCTCCTCGACCTCGCGCACCGCGCAGGCCGCGGGCTGCTCACCCGGGTCGGGGATGCCGCCGAGCACCGACCACTTGCGGGTGTCGGACCGGCGGTTCAGCAGCACTCTGCCCTCGTCGTCGAAGACGATGGCGGTGACCCCGGGAAGCCAGAGCAACTGGTGACCGGCGGAGGCGCGCAGGGTACTGATGAAATCAGGAGTAGCCATGCCCCCGACCTTAACGGGCAGGTCGGGCCGCTCCACGGCGCTTCAGGGGGCGTGCGTCCTCCGTACGACCGCGCGTCACCGGCGTGTCCGCCCGCGCACACCGGTGCCGACGGCCCATCCCAAGCCACCCGCGGCGACCAGGACGAGGGCGATCTCGGGGAGTACGCCGAGGCGGGTGGCGGGGGTCCGGGAGGAGCGCAGCGGCACCTCCTGCACCAGGGAGTCGGCGACGAACATGCCGGTCTTCCGGCTGACCGTCCCGTCCGGCATGATGATCGCGCTGACACCGCTGGTCACCGGGACGGTGACGGTGCGGCTGTGCTCGACGGCGCGGACCCTGGACATGGCGAGCTGCTGGTGGGTCATCTCGCTGCGGCCGAAGGTCGCGTTGTTGCTGGGTACGGAGATCAACTGGGCGCCGTCGGTGACCGTGTCGCGCACCGCCCAGTCGAAGGCCGCCTCGTAGCAGGTGACCAGTCCCACTCCGGTGCCGGCCATGCTGAACACACCGGGTTCGGTGCCCCGGCTGAAGTCCTGGCGGACCATCGACGTCCACTCGTCGTTGATCGCCCCGACCAGGGAGCGCAGCGGAAGGTACTCGCCGAAGGGCTGGATCTGCCGCTTGTCGTAGGTGCCGACGGGGCCCTTCGCCGGGTCCCAGAGGACCTGCTCGTTGAGCAGCTTGCCGTCCTTGCTCACCACGGCGCCGACCGAGATCGGGGCCCCGATCGCCCGGGCCGCGCGGTCGATGACGGCACGCGCGTCGGCGTTGGTGAAGGGGTCGATGTCGGAGGAGTTCTCCGGCCACAGCACGATGTCGGGCCGCTCGGCCCTGCCCGCGTCGACGGCGGCGGCCAGGCGCTCCGTCTCGCGCGCGTGGTAGTCGAGGACGGCACGTCGCTGGGAGTTGAAGTCGAGCCCCAGACGCGGCACGTTGCCCTGGACGACCGCGACGGTCGCCGTGCCGTCCTCGGCCGTGTCGCTCACCAGTGGCCGGGCGGCGACCGCGGCCACGAGGGGCACCGTCACGCTCAGGGCGCCGACGGCCGCCGCCACGCGCCGCACGGTCCCGGTACGGCGGGCGTCCAGGGACACGCGCGCGATCTCGTACAGGCCGAAGCCGCACAGGACGACCGCGAAGCCGAGCACGGGGGTGCCGCCCAGCGCGGCGAGTGGCAGGAACACGCTGTCCGCCTGCCCGAAGGCGACCTTGCCCCAGGGGAAACCACTGAACGGCACGCGCGCGCGTGCCGCCTCCCCCGCGGTCCAGAGAGCGGCGGCCCACACCGGCCATCCGGGCAGCTTCGAGACCGCGGCGACACCCGCGCCGACCAGCGCCACGAAGACCGCCTCGATCGCGGCGAGGGCGATCCACGGCCCGGGGCCGACCTCCACACCGGTCCACACCAGCAGCGGCAGCAGGAAGCCCGAGCCGAAGAGACAGCCGAGGCCGAGCCCCGCCTTCCAGCTCCGCCCGCGCAGCAGCAGGCCGAAGACGGCGAAGGCGGGCAGCGCCAGCCACCACAGAGTGCGGGGCGGGAAGCTGACGTAGAGGAGCAGCCCGGAGAGTGCTGCCGCTGCGGCCGGAACGAGACGCACGAGCCACCGGTGCCACGCGCTGGGCGCGGTCTGCGGGGGCATCAGGTCCGACTCGCCGACGGAGGTTGCGGTGACGGTCACTCCGCGAGTCTACGGCGACCGACCTGGGCGCCGACCGGGCCGGCCGTACGGGGGCGGGCCTGCTCGCGGGACTCGCGACGGCCCGTCCGCTCACCTCCGGCGCACCGGAACGGCCGGCGAGCACTCCCGTACGCGAGACCCGGCGCACACCGTGACCGCCCCCGGCGCGGTGGCTCAGCCTGCCGGGTCCGGCCGGTGCGGGTGGAGACGGGCGCGGATGACGGTCACCGCCGCCTGCGCGTCGTCCACGGTGATCGTGAAGGTGTGTCCGTCCCACAGTCTCAGGGCGATGCCCTCGCCCCGGCGCACGACGACGGCGGTGCCCTTCTCCGGCCTCCAGCGGTAGCCCCAGCCGCCCCAGTGCCGCGGGGTGACGTGCGGGACGAACTCGGCTCCGGCGACGTGCGACAGCGGGATGCGGCGGCGCGGCACTCCGATGTGGCCGCAGCGCACTTCCAGGTGGTCCTCGTCGACACGCAGGGCGACGTGCACGAAGGCGAGTGTGCCGAACAGGACCAGCAGCCCGGCCGCGATGCACCCGACGACGGCCATGGCCAGCGGCGCGACGCCGCTCGACCAGGCCGAGTCGACGGCCAGCACGATGCCGAGCGCCATGCAGGCGGCGCCGATCAGCGCCAGCAGCCACTGCATCCGGTTGGTCGCGCGACCGGTCCAGACGTCGGGGTGCGGGGTGTGGGCGCCGCGGGGGTGGTCCCTCATGCCTTCGAGATTACTCACGTTTCGCTTCGCGGGGACCGCGGTGCCCGGCGCCACTGCGCCGACCGGGTGTGCGAGGGGCCGGGGCGCGGGTGACCGGGGCTCACCCCGTGGGGGTGACCTGCTGGAGAAGCCGGCCTTCCGCGTAGGCGAGAGCGGGCGGGGGCAGCGCGCCCTCGCGTCCGCTCAGCAGCACGGTGAGGGTGCCGGTCGCCGGGGCCTCGGGGGCGGGCTGCTCGCCGAGGCGGCGCAGGGTCTGGGCGGCGACCGCTCCGGCGGAGCCGTGCAGGACGAGCGGCGGCAGGCCGGGGCGCTGCACGGCGGCCCGGATGCGTTCGGTGACCAGTTCGTAATGGGTGCAGCCCAGGACGACGGTCGTCACATCGTCCGGGGTGAGTTCGGCGGCGGCGGCGACGGCGGCGGCGATCGCGCTCTCGTCCGCGCGTTCCACGGCCTCCGCGAGTCCCCAGCACGGCACCTCGGTGACGTCGACGCCGCCGGCGAAGTCCTGGATGAGGTTCCGCTGGTACGGGCTGCCGGTGGTGGCCGGGGTGGCCCAGATCGCCAGCGGTCCGCCGCCGGCCGCCGCCGGCTTGATCGCCGGGACAGTGCCGACGACGGGCAGGGCCGGTTCGAGGCGGGCGCGCAGGGCGGTGAGCGCGTGCACGGTCGCGGTGTTGCAGTTGACGATCAGGGCGTCGGGCCGGTGCGCGGCAGCCGCCTCGGCGACGGCGACGGCGCGGGCGGTGAGGTCCTGCGGGGTCCTGGGTCCCCAGGGCATGCCGTCGGGGTCGAGGGAGAGGACGAGATCGGCGTCGGGGCGGAGGCGCCGTACCGCTGCGGTGCCTGCCAGCAGGCCGATTCCGGAGTCCATGAGCGCGATCTTCACCCGGTCACGATAGTCGATGGGCCGTGTCCGGCCGCTCGTCCGGGGCAGACTGCGCATGTGAGCGCCCTTGCGTGGACCGCCGTCGCGTCCCTCGCCGTCTGGCTGTGGCTGCTGCTCGGCCAGGGCTTCTTCTGGCGTACGGACGTCCGGCTGCCGCCCCGGCGGGAGCCGGAGGCGTGGCCGTCGGTGTGCGTGGTCGTTCCCGCGCGGGACGAGGCGGCGGTGTTGCCGGTGAGCCTGCCGTCGCTGCTGGCCCAGGACTATCCCGGGCGGGCGGAGGTCTTTCTCGTCGACGACGGCAGTACGGACGGCACCGGGCGGCTCGCGCGTGAACTGGCGGACCGGCACGGGGGGCTGCCGCTGACCGTGGGTTCGCCTGGGGAGCCGCCGCCCGGCTGGACCGGCAAGCTCTGGGCGGTGCGGCACGGCATCGCCCTGGCCCGTGTGCGTGCGCCCGAGTACCTGCTGCTCACGGACGCCGACATCGCGCACGCGCCCGACAGTCTGCGGCGGCTGGTCGCGGCGGCCCGCACCGGCGGGTTCGACGTCGTCTCCCAGATGGCGCGGCTGCGTGTGGAGAGCCTCTGGGAGCGGATGGTCGTACCGGCGTTCGTGTACTTCTTCGCGCAGCTGTATCCGTTCCGCCGGATCGGGCGGAACGGGTCGCGGACGGCCGCGGCGGCCGGGGGCTGTGTGCTGCTGCGCGCGGAGGCGGCCGAGCGGGCGCGGATCCCGGATGCCATCCGGCAGGCCGTCATCGACGACGTGGCGCTCGCGCGGGCGGTCAAGGCCGTCGGCGGCCGGGTCTGGCTGGGGCTGGCGGACGGGGTGGACAGTGTGCGCCCGTACCCGCGGCCGGCCGACCTGTGGCGCATGGTGTCGCGCTGCGCGTACGCGCAGTTGCGGCACAGTCCGGTGCTGCTGGCGGGTACGGTCGTGGGTCTTGCGCTGGTGTACCTGGTACCGCCGGTGGCGGTGGTCGCGGGACTCGCGGCGGGGAGCGCGCCTGCCGTGGCCGCCGGTGCGGCGGCCTGGCTGGTGATGACGGGGACGTACGTCCCGATGCTGCGCTACTACCGGCAGCCGCCGTGGCTCGCTCCCCTGCTGCCGTTCACCGCGTTCCTGTACCTCCTGATGACGGTCGACTCGGCGGTGCAGCACTACCGGGGGCGGGGGGCGGCCTGGAAGGGCCGCACCTACACGCGTCCGGGCGCCGTGCCGGACGAGGGCTGAGCCGGCGGCCCGTCAGGCGCCATGCCGGTCGTGGGCCATGGGCTGCCGGAGCCGCTCGCGGCCGGGAATCACTCGCGGCCGGGAATCACTCGCGGCCGGGAATCACTCGCGGCCGGGAATCACTTGCGGCCGGGGGTCCAGTTCATGCCCCAGCCGTAGGCGCGGTCGACGGTGCGCTGCGGGCTGACGCCGCGGTCGGGCACCAGGTAGCGGGCCTCGCGCTGGACGACGAGGTCGTCGCCGGTGTTGGTGATGAGGGCGAGGGCGCACACCGTCGAGGGGACGGTGCACTCGTCGAGCGAGAAGTCGATCGGGGCGCCGTGCTGCGGCTGGAGCGTGACCGTGGCGTGCAGGTCGGCGAAGGAGCGGGCGCCCTCGTAGATGGTGACGAAGACGAGGATGCGGCGGAAGTACTGCTTGTGGTCGAGGCTGACGGTGAGGTTCTCGCCGGAGTCCACGGCGCCGGTGCGGTCGTCGCCGTCGAGGTGGATGAAGGGGGGCCGCTGCAGTGACCCGTACGCGTTCCCGAGGGCCTGGACGACTCCCTTGCTGCCGTCGCTGAGTTCGAACAGGGCGCACAGGTCGAGGTCGAGGTCGGAGTGCATGGCGACCGGACGGCCCAGCTTGCCCGCCCAGCCGGAGAACTGTTTGCGCACCTGCCAGTTGAGGTTCACCCGGAGGGCGCCCGAGGTTCCGCCCTGCTTGGTCAGCGAGACGGAGGGAGCGGCCTTGGTGAGCGTCACCTTGGTGAGCCGGACCGGCGACGCGGCGGGAGGCGCGGCCGACGGGGGCGGGACGGCCGGCCGGGCCGCCGGGGGAGGCGGCGTGGTGACCGGGGGTGCCGGGGTTGGTGGAGCCGCCGCCGAGGAGGCGGGAGCGGCGTGCTGCGGCTCGTCCACGGTGATGCCGTAGTCGGTGGCCAGTCCCTCGAGTCCGCTGCTGTAGCCCTGTCCGACGGCGCGGAACTTCCAGGCGCCCTGGCGGCGGTAGAACTCGCCGAGCACGAAGGCGCTCTCGCTGGTCGCGCCCGTGCTGTCGAACCGGGCCGCGACGGTGCCCTGCGCGGCGTCCTTGACCTCGATGTACAGGCCCGGTATCCGGCCGAAGGTGCCGCCGTCGGAGGAGGCCGCGAGGATCACCGTCTCGATGCCGGGCTCCACGCGCGCGAGGTCGACGAGGACGGTGTCGGTGACCTGCCCGCCGGCGTTCCGCTTTCCCTCGTGCCGGACGGCTCCGGAGGAATGGGCGGGCTGGTTGTAGAAGACGAAGTCGGCGTCGGAGCGGACCTTGCCGCCGACCAGCAGGAGCGCGGAGGCGTCCGCGTCGGGTACTCCGGGGCCGGCGCGCCACCCCAGTTCCACCCGGAGTGCCGTGGTCGGCACCGGCGTGTTCGATCCCTTCGACATTGACATGTCCGCCCCCATCACGTGTCACCTCGCCAGGCGATACCCGGCATGCGTCGTGCTCTGTCCGCACAACCTAATACCCGCGCGCGGGAACTCCCACGGGGCATGCGCGCAGAGGCCGATCGCCCCGGGTAACCCCGCCGGAACTCGGCTTTTACCAGATGACCATCAGGACGTACAGCCGTTTCATCCAACTTCGCCCGAATTAGCTATCCCAGGGCGCGTCGGACACGGAAAACAACCCTCTTATCGGTCTCCCCAACCAGCACATCGTGGGCTTAACTTATGGCCATGACCTCCCCCCGCTCCACTTATGGCGGCGGCTACTACTCCGCCTCCTTCCCGGACACCCCGATCTACGACTCCCTCGTGGCCGAGCGGGGCACCCCGCAGATCGCCCCGATCCGGGTCCCCTCCGTCTACGACGCGCCGGGCAGTCATCTGCCCGCGCTCCCGTCGGCGTTGCCCGCACTCCCGGCGGCCCCCTCGCAGCCCGCCTACGGTTATCCGCAGGCGCAGCAGCCGGCCCCGCTCCAGCAGGCGCACGCGCCGTACATTCCGCAGCAGGCCACCACGCCGCGCGGTTACCCCGGGCCCCAGCCGCAGCAGCCGCGCCCGGCCGCGCCCGGTGCGGGATACGAGGCCATGCGCCCCGCGGCACCGCGCCCGACGCCGGCTCCGTACCAGGACCCGTACAACAACCAGCAGTACCGCGGGTACTGAGCAGTACCCGGCACTCACCGGGTACTGAGCCGTTCCAGGCGGTGAGCCCCGGGCCCTGAGCCGTCCTGCGGGCCGCCGACCCCCAAAGCCGTCGTCGCCGGCTGGCACGATGGCTCCATGGGGAACGCGCTGCTGCACTCGATTCACGTACATCCGGTCAAGGCCTTCCGGAGCCTGCCCCTCCGGGAGGTCGTCGTGGAGCCCTGGGGACCGGCCGGAGACCGGCGCTGGATGCTGATCGACGACGGGGGAAGGGTCGTCACACAACGCGGGCATCCGCGCCTCGCACTGGCCGCTGCCGAGCTGTTGACCGGCGGCGGTCTACGGCTGTCCGCGCCCGGCGGGGCCCCGATGACCGTGTCCGTGCCCGCGCCGGGCGGCCGCACCGAGCGGGTGGAGATCTTCCGCGACAAGATCGACGTGGTGCCGGCCGAGGACGACGCCGTGCACGCCTGGTGCAGCGCCTTCCTCGGCGCCGACGTACGTCTGGTGCACCTGGACGACCCCGCCACGCGCCGGCCCGTCGATCCCGGGTTCGCGCTGCCGGGCGAGACGGTCAGCCTCGCCGACGGCTATCCCCTGCTGCTCACCACGACCGCGTCCCTCGACGCGCTCAACGCCCTGGTCGCCGGGGGCGATCACGCGGAGGAAGGGCCCCTGCCCATGAACCGCTTCCGGCCGAACCTGGTCGTCGAGGGCACCACGGCCTGGGCCGAGGACACCTGGTCGCGCATCACGGTCGGCGAGGTCGCCTTCCGGGTCGCCAAGCCCAGCGGCCGGTGTGTGGTGACGACCACCGATCAGCACACCGCCGAGCGCGGCCGGGAACCCCTGCATTCGCTCGGCAGGCACCGCCGGTTCGGCGACCGGCTGGTGTTCGGGCAGAACCTGGTGCCCCTCGCGCCCGGTACGGTCCGGGTCGGCGACCCGGTCACGGTCCTCGCCTGACGGATGCGGCGCAGACCCGCCCGCCGTACGGCTCCCGTCCCAGGGGTCTGTCCCGGCGCTCGTGCGCACCGCCTCGCCCGGCGGACGCCGTGTCGATTCTCCTCCGTGCCCGCCCGGTTCCCCGAGCGGGTGCGGGAACCGCCTCCCGGGCCCGCCCGTTGGCCTTTCCGAGAAGTCGATGAGAGGGCCTCGGGGTGACGTCCCTCTCTCTTCGGCGGATTCTCGGGGGAACGGCTCCGCTGCGGCGTTATTAAGGACGGAGGGGAAGGGGGTGCGGCCGGTGCGGGTGATCAGCGGGCTCTGGCGCTGGCGGCACAATCCGCTGTGCCGCCCGACCGACCTGGCCGAGGGCCGGCTGGCGCTCGTGGCGCTGCTGCTCGTTCTCGTCGCCGCTCCGCTCGTCGGTGCCCTCGCCGGGGACGTCACCGAGGACGCCCTTCAGCGTTCCGTGCGCGAACAGCACAAGGCTCGGCACCAGGTACGGGCCACGGTGGTACGGATTCTCGAGCCCGCCCGTCCCGACATCGCCCCGGAGGGTTCGTCCGGCCAGGCCCTGCGCACCCGGGTCATGGCCCGCTGGACCGCCCCGGACGGCACCGGGCACCAACGCCCGGTCCTGGTGCGTCTGAAGGACCCGCGCCCGGGCGGGTCCTTCCCCCTGTGGACCGACGGCGGGGGCCGCACGACGGCCCGCCCGCTGGACACCGCGACGGCGACGACGCACGCCGTGCTCGCGGGCTTCGGCGCGGCCCTGCTGACGGCGGCCCTGATCGAGGGCGCGCGACGGCTGACGGTCCGGCGCATGGTCCGGCACCGGTACGCCGCCCTGGACCGGGCATGGGACAAAGCGGGCCCCGACTGGGGCAGGACCGGCACCGGAAGCTGACCGCCTTCCGCCTCTGGTCAATCCGGCGGCCGTGCGCACGCTACGGTGGTCCGGCCGAAGGAATCGACGAAAACCCGCGTACGACGAGGTGGGGGCACAGCTACGCCATGGCACAGGGCACGGTCCAGGTGACGCACACCGGCACATCGCGGTGGCGGCGCCGCACAGGTGAGTACGCGTCGCTCGCCGCGGCCCTGGAGGCCGCGGCCGAAGGCGACGTCCTCACCGTCGCTCCGGGCACCTACCGGGAGAATCTCGTCGTGGAGCGGGCGGTGACCCTGCGCGGTCCCGAGGGCTCGCCCGGCTCGGTGCGCATCGCGCCCCTGGACGGGGTTCCGCTGACCGTACGCGCTTCGGCGGTGGTCCAGGACCTGCACGTGGAGGGGCAGGACGCGGCGGCGCCCGCCCTGCTGGTCGAGGACGGTACCCCGGAGCTGCGGAACATACGGGTGGTCACCCGGTCCGCGGCCGGCATCGAGGTGCGCGGCGGCGCCCGGCCGACGGTCCGCCGTTGCACGGTCGACAATCCGGCGGGGGTCGGCATAGCCGTGCTCGACGACGGGGGCGGTGTGTTCGAGGAGTGCGAGGTCGTCGCCGCCGGGCAGGCGGGCGTCGCGGTACGCGGGGGCGCCCGTCCCCGCTTCGAGCGCTGCCGCGTGCACCATGCCGCGGGCTCGGGCCTGACCGCGACCGGGGAGAACTCGGCGCTCGAGGCGGTGGGCTGCGAGGTCTACGAGGTGCGGGGCAGCGGTGTCCAGGTGACCGGCCGGGCGACCGCGCACCTCACCGACTGCGATGTGCACCGCACCACCGGCGACGGGGTCACGCTCGACACCGACGCGGTGCTGACGCTGGCCGACTGCCGTATCCACGACATCCCGGAGAACGCGGTCGACCTGCGGTCCCGCTCCGTGCTCACCATGACCCGTACCACCGTGCGGCAGTTCGGCCGCAACGGCCTGTCGGTGTGGGACCCGGGCACCCGCGTGGACGCCAACCAGTGCGAGATCTTCGACAGCACCGGCGACTATCCGGCGGTGTGGGTGAGCGACGGCGCCACCGTCGTCCTGGACTCCTGCCGGGTGCACGACGTGCCTGACGCCCTGTTCGTCCTCGACCGCGGTTCGCGCGCGGACGTGGTCGACAGCGACCTGTCGCAGGTGCGCAACACCGCCGTGTCGGTGAGCGACGGTGCCACCGCCCAGCTCGACGACTGCCGGATCCGGGAGGCGGCCACGGGCGCCTGGTTCCGGGACCACGGCAGCGGCGGCACCCTCAACAACTGCACCCTGGAAGGGATGCAGACCGGTGTGATCGTCACCAAGGGCGCCGACCCGACCGTGGAACGCTGCACCATCGACTCCCCCACCGAGGCAGGTGTCTACGTCTCGGCCGGCGGTCGCGGCAGCTTCCTCGACTGCCGGGTCACGGGCAGCGGAGGCTACGGCTTCCACGTGATAGACGGCAGCCGGACGACGCTGCGCAAGTGCCGCACGGAACGCTGCGCGCGCGGTGGGTACGAGTTCGCCGAGAGTGGCGCGGCTCCCGGCACGGGGGGCCCGGTGATGGAGGACTGCACCAGCGACGAGAGCGGCAGCCTCGCGTCACCGGCGGCACCGGCGCCTGTCGTGCAGACCACGGGGCACTCCCCCGGCCTCCTCGGCACCGTCCCCGGGCAACCCGCCGAACCGGCCCCGCCCGGCCCGGTCCCCGGGCCGGAGAAGGAGCTGCGCCCGCCGAAGACCGTGCTCGGCGAACTCGACGCACTGGTGGGACTGGAGAGCGTCAAGCGGGAGGTACGGGCCCTCACCGACATGATCGAGGTGGGCCGGCGCCGGCAGCAGGCGGGGCTGAAGGCCGCGTCCGTCAAGCGTCACCTGGTCTTCACGGGTTCCCCGGGCACCGGCAAGACCACGGTCGCTCGGCTGTACGGCGAGATCCTCGCCTCCCTCGACGTGCTGGAGAAGGGGCATCTGGTCGAGGTTTCGCGCGTCGATCTGGTCGGCGAGCACATCGGCTCGACGGCGATCCGTACCCAGGAGGCGTTCGAGAAGGCGCGCGGCGGTGTGCTGTTCATCGACGAGGCGTACGCGCTCTCCCCCGAGGACTCCGGGCGTGACTTCGGCAAGGAGGCCATCGACACGCTCGTGAAGCTGATGGAGGACCACCGGGACGCGGTCGTGGTGATCGTCGCGGGGTACACGGCCGAGATGGAGCGGTTCCTGTCCGTCAATCCGGGTGTGGCGTCCCGTTTCTCACGGACCATCACCTTCGGCGACTACGGGGCCGGTGAGCTGTTGCGGATCGTGGAGCAACAGGCGGAGGAGCACGAGTACCGGCTGGCGCCGGGTGCCTCGGAGGGCCTGCTGAAGTACTTCACGGAGATGCCCAGGGGCCCTGCCTTCGGCAACGGCCGTACGGCGCGGCAGACGTTCGAGGCGATGGTGGAGCGGCACGCGAGCCGGGTCGCCCAGCTGCCGGAGCCGAGCACGGACGACCTGACCCTGCTCTTCGCCGACGACCTGCCCGAGCTGCCCTGATCCGGACGGCACCGCACGCGTCGCGACTCGCCTCTCACGCCGTGGGCGCCTCCGTGCCGGTGCGGGCGCCGTCGTCGGGGTCTCCCGTGCAGCGCGGTGCCGGGACGTCCGGTCGCAGCCGGGCGAGCAGCCGCCGGCGTTCCTCGGCGAAGGCCGGGTCCGCCTGGTAGTCGGAGTGGCCGAGGATCGGGGCGGGCAGTGGGTGGCTCCCGGTACGGCCGTACGCCAGCGGGTCCTTGAGCGGGGGACGGTCCACCTCGGGGCCGCAGTCGCCGGGCAGCCGCACCGGGCCGCCGATGGGGTCGGTGCGGCGGTGGAGGTTGCGCCAGCAGTCGACGTCCTGGTGCAGCGCGCCGAGCGCGTCCGGTCCGAAGTGGGCGGGGAACCAGCGGCCGTACAGCCGCTCCAGCGGGGAGCCGTAGGTGAGCAGGGCGACGCGCCTCCGGGTGGACGGGGTGAGCTGCCAGGCCGCGGCTGCGGCGAGGACGCTGCCCTGGGAGTGGCCGGAGAGCACCAGGCGTCCGCCGGTGGTCCGCGTCCAGGTCTCGATCCGCCAGGTCAGGTCGGGCACGGCGCGTTCGGCGTAGCAGGGTGGGGCGAAGGGGTGGGCGGCGCGCGGCCAGAAGGTGCCGACGTCCCACAGAATGCCGATCGTGCGCCGCGCGGAGGCGTCCTTGTAGGCGCGCCGGCCCCAGGTGACGAACAGTATGAAGCCGAGTCCGATCAGCCAGGAGCCCAGCGCCTGCGCCGTTTCGGCGGCGCCGTGGACGACGGCGTAGGTTCCCTGTGCGGCCTCGCCCGGCGTGCGGTCGGTGGCCAGCGCGCCGACGAGGGCGCCCGCCCCCAGCAGCAGGGTGGCGGCGGAGGTGACGGCGAGGATGCGGGGTCCCCGGTCGGTGAGGGAGGCCATGGCGCGGGCGTTGGCGATCCGCCGGGTGCGGGCGGGGTCGCCGGTTTCGCCCGGGAACTCGCGTGCCACGGCGGCGCGCTCTTCGCGGGCGATGTGCCAGGCCCGCCGGGCCAGCCAGCAGCAGAGCCCGAGGATCAGGACGAGCAGCGGCGGGATCACGGCCGCCTGCCAGGTCAGGACCACCGGCGGCCCGGGGATCGACGTCCCGGTGCCGTCCAGCCAGTCGGAGACGCGCTGGGCCACGCCGCCGGACATCACGCCGCCCAGCGCGCAGGCCAGCATCACGACGGCCGGTCCGGCCAGGCCCCGCATGGCGGCGCGCCGGTCGGGGGCGCTGCGGTGCAGGGCGTGGGCGACACCGGCGAGGACGATCACGAGCAGGCCCTGGACGAGGGCGATCGCGCCGAAGGTCATGTCGCCGGGGAGCCGGCCCGCCGATTCCCAGCCGGGGCGGCGCCATCCGGCGTACACCAGGGTGAGGGCGAGCAGGAGGAGCGCGGCCAGGGGCAGCAGGCGCAGCAGGTGTGCATCGAGGGCGTCGTCGAGACGGCGGTCGGTGCGGCCGCGGCGGCAGACCACGCACACCACGACGGCCGCGGCGGCGAGCAGGGCTGCTTGCACGAGGGGGCCGAGGAGGGCCAGTGCCGCGGATCCGCCCGCTGCGCGGTCGTGCCGGGCGGCCGCGAGGGCGAGGGCGAAGGCGACGGTGAGCAGTCCGGCGGCGGTGTGCGCGGCACGAAGCCGGGCGACCAGGCGACGGCCGTACCAGAAACCGGGCCGGCTCAGGGCGGTGGGGCCGCCGTCCTCGGGCTCGGTTTCGTGGGTCATCGGCTGCTGGGACTCGTACGCGCTCCAGGTGCGCAGGGACAGGTACCACAGCAGCCCGGTCAGGGCGGTGGGCACCAGGGCGGCGAGGCCGAGTCGACGGCCCGGCTCGCTCCACCAGCCGTCGTCCGATGCCTCGGGGGAGAGGAAGCCGAGCCAGGAGTGCCGGTCGGCGCACGCCTGCGTGCCCGCGCACTGCCAGGCCGCCAGGTCGAGGGCGACCTGGCACGCCGCCGCGACGAGCAGCACCGTCAGGCTCAGCCCGGCCAGCCGCACCAGCAGTCCGTACAGCCGGGTGAGGCGTCTGCGGCCTCGGGCCGCCGGGCGCATCCAGTGGGCGAGGTTGACCACCATGAAGGGCAGCAGCAACAGCCACAGGGCGCGGGTGCCGTTCCCGGAGGTGAGGTTGCACCAGACGTAGGCCTCGGGGACCGGTCCGTCCCGGTGGCCGGCGGGCGGGCGCTCCGCCCGGACGTCGTCGGCGCGCCGGAATATGGCGGCGACGTCGTCGCCGGCGATCCGCACGGTGCGCGGATCGTTCAGCATGTCCTGCGGGGTGGCGCCGCCCACTCCGTGGACCAGGAGTTCCAGGGCGGTCCCCGAGTCCTTCGGCCGCTCGGCGGGGCCGTCCGTGGTCTCGGCCCGCTCGGCCGGTCTTTCTTCCTGCGTATGTTCCACCGCTTCGCACTTCCCCCCGTGACACGCCGTCGGATCCGTCCGTGCGGGCAACAGGATCCCCCCGCCGGAGCGGCTGACACCTCTCCTCACGGAATCTCCCCGATCCGGGTGACGAACGGGCAACCCGCGGGACAACGATGACATGTCCGCGACGAAAGCCGGGTGCGCCGCCCTTGCCCCGGCATGCGAGGATGGGACGCCGACGCACCGGCGGCGGGAGGAACGTGCCAGTCGGACCGGGTGTGCGGGGCGTGTCTGACGGCTTGGCGGCGAAAGGACCGGAGCGTACGTGAGCGAGAATCAGAACCTCCTCGCGGAGCAGCGGCGCACCCTGATCCTCGACGAGGTCCGGCGCCGCGGCGGAGTCCGGGTCAATGAACTGACCCGCAAGCTCGGCGTGTCGGACATGACGGTCCGCCGCGACCTCGACGCACTCGCCCGGCAGGGCGTGCTGGAGAAGGTGCACGGCGGCGCGGTCCCGCTGGTCGAGGCCAGCACCCATGAGCCCGGCTTCGAAGCCAAGTCCGGTCTGGAGCTGAGCGCGAAGGACGACATCGCACGAGCGGCGGCCGAACTGGTCCCGCCGGGCGCGGCGATCGCCCTCTCGGGCGGTACGACGACGTACGCGCTGGCCGGTCAACTGCTCGACGTGCCCGACCTCACCGTGGTCACCAACTCGGTGCGGGTGGCGGACGTCTTCCACGCGGCACAGCGCACCTCGGACCCCCGGCAGGGCGCGGCCACGGTCGTCCTGACCGGCGGTGTGCGCACGCCGTCCGACTCACTGGTGGGGCCGGTGGCCGACCAGGCGATCGCGGCGCTCCACTTCGATCTGCTGTTCCTCGGTGTGCACGGGATATCGATCGAGGCCGGGCTGTCGACGCCCAACCTCGCCGAGGCCGAGACGAACCGGCGTCTGATGCAGTCGGCGCGACGGGTGGTCGTGGTGGCCGACCACACCAAGTGGGGCACGGTGGGCCTGAGTTCGTTCGCGTCCCTGGACCAGGTGGACACGCTGGTGACGGACTCCGGACTGCCGGCCGAGGCCCGCGACGAGATCTCCGAGCACCTGCCGCGCCTGGTCGTGGCGGGCGAGCCCGAGGAACCGGCGGAACCCTCGGACGCCTGACCGGGCCCCAGGGACTCGGTTCCCGGCCCCCGGCCCCTCAGCTCCTCCGGCTCTTCAGCTCTTCAGCTCTTCAGCTCTTCAGTCGGAAGTCACCCGACACCATGGGATCACGCGGCCGTACGCGTGCGGCGGTCACCGTCGGTCCGGCCAGGTTCCTGTCCGCAGCAGCGTCTCGATCATCGCCGTGTACGGAGCGACGTCCAGGCCCTGGGCGGCCAGCCAGGCGTCCGAATAGTACTTGTCGAGGTAGCGGTCCCCCGGATCGCACAGCAGCGTCACCACGCTCCCCGGCCGCCCCTCGGCCACCATCTCAGCGACGATCTTCAGCGCGCTCCACAGCCCGGTGCCGGTGGAGCCGCCCGCCTTGCGCCCGATCGCCTGCTCCAGGGAGCGTACGGCGGCGACGGCGGCCGCGTCGGGGACCTTCATCATCCGGTCGATCGCACCGGGCACGAAGCTCGGTTCCATGCGGGGCCGGCCGATGCCCTCGATGCGGGACCCCCGGTCGCAGGTGACGTCCGGATCGCCGGTGGTCCAGCCCTCGAAAAAGCAGGAGTTCTCGGGGTCGGCGACGCAGATGCGGGTGTCGTACTGCATGTAGTGGACGTAGCGGGCGAAGGTCGCCGAGGTGCCGCCGGTGCCGGCCGTGGCGACGATCCAGGCGGGCTCCGGATGGGGCTCCAACCGCAGCTGGCGGAAGGTGGATTCGGCGATGTTGTTGTTTCCCCGCCAGTCCGTGGCGCGTTCGGCGTAGGTGAACTGGTCCATGTAGTGGCCGCCGGTCTCCGCCGCGAGGGCGGCCGACGCCTCGTACATGGTGCGTGGGTCGTCCACGAAGTGGCACCGGCCGCCGTGGAACTCGATCAGGCGGCACTTCTCGGCGCTCGTCGTGCGCGGCATGACGGCGATGAAGGGCACCCCGATCAACTTCGCGAAGTACGCCTCGGACACGGCGGTCGAGCCGCTGGAGGCCTCGATCACCGGGCGGCCCGGACGGATCCAGCCATTGCACAGTCCGTAGAGGAAGAGCGAGCGGGCGAGCCGGTGCTTGAGGCTGCCGGTCGGGTGCGTCGACTCGTCCTTGAGATAGAGGTGCACGCCCCACCGCTCCGGCAGCGGGAAACGCAGCAGGTGGGTGTCGGCCGACCGGTTGGCGTCGGCCTGGACCCTGCGCACGGCTTCTTTCAGCCAGTCGCGGTAGCCGGGGTCGCTGTGGTCGGCGTCGAGGGTGGTGCCGTCCACGGTGTGCCGGGGCTGTGGGGACTGCTGGGGAATGCTCACGACAGGGCTCCTTACGCTGAGCGCGCCGACGGCGTCCAGCACGGTCGACACACCGATCATAGAACCCCATGAACCGCCCCTCACCTGCATAAAAACCCCTTTGGGGAGCTCAAAGGAAGGCCTGGGTCCCACCTCGGCGCCACCTTCCGGCATCCGGCACGCGACCGTGGGGGGCGCATTCGCGCGAGTGCTTCGGACGCCCCCGGAAGGGGAACGTGCGTACTGGTGCTCAACGGCGGGGGCGGGCAGACTGCCCGCGGAGCAAAGTCCCGGACGGGAGCACACTGGATCAGGACGTGTACCGGCCCATGGAGCACGGTCCGGTACACCGACGCGCACAAGGGGGCGGGTGGCATGGCCGAGCTGGAGTTCACGGCCAGGGGCGTGCGGATCGGCAGGCGGCTGCGGTCGCTCACCCGGGCCGGACAGGTCCGGATCAGCAACGGCAGGCTCGAGCTGCTCACCAGCTACGGAAGCGAGATCGACAGCGCGCCGGTGCAGGCCGTACGCGCCTCCCGGCCCTGGTTCACCCCAGAGGGCCGCGCCCTGGCCGACCTCAACGGCCACCGGTACCTGCTGACCCTGAGTGACCACGACCCGGCGCCGGGCGAGCCGGGCCCGCCCGCGGCGCGCCGCTTCATCGAAGCCGTACGCCGGGCATCGGGGCGCGGCGCCTGAGATGCCCGCGAGTTGCGCCGCCCCAGGCCCTGCGCCACTCTGTTCTCACGTCACTCTGGGTTTACCGGCGATAACGCTGCGAACCAGCCCGTCGGCCACGACAGCAGGCGGCCATGTCACGCAGGCACCCTGCTGGATCCGTACTCCGTGTTCTTCCGGGCGCCCGTCCGGGCCTGACACCGGGGAGTCGCAGCTGTGATCACTCACCCAAGCAGACACTGCACGGTGGAGCTCCAGGCTCTGCCGTCGCGGATCGGCCAGGTCCGCAGAATCGTATCTGCGCAATTGCGCTACTGGCATATGGACACCCTGATAGACCGGGCCTCGCTCGGTGTGACGGAGCTGTTGTCCAACGTCCACCGGCACGCCCAGCCCGACAAGACCTGCACGGTCGAGCTGGAGGTGCTGCTCGACCAGCTCAAGGTCTCGGTGCACGACCACGACCCGCGTCTGCCGGTCGTCGGGGACGCGGCTCCGCTCGCCACCTGTGGGCGCGGGCTCGCGATGGTGGCCGCGATGAGCGAGAGCTGGGGCGCCCTTCCGGACGGTGAGTCCGGCAAGGTCGTGTGGTTCACGCTGCCGGCGCCGTCCGCGGCCCCCGTCGCGGACTGGGACCACTATCCGCGGATTACCTCCGGGGAGCACGCCGTGCACCGGTTCGCGGAGGTCACACTCGTCGAGCACGCCCTCGAGGACCGCCGCTCCGAACCCGCTCCCGCCCGGTCCGCCGTTGTCGGCTGACCGGGCGGTGCCCACCTCCCGTACGCGGTACCTCACTCGGCGGCCCCAGGCCGGCCGACGGCCCGAAGCGGGCCTCGTCCGCGGGCGGGAGCGCGGACCGCCGGGGCCGGCGTGCGGCTGCGCCCGGGACGTGATGACCCGGCCGTCGCCGACAGCGCGCGGACCGGAATGGGCATCACGCGGTCTCCGCCGCGCCGCCCCCTGGGCCGAGGCCGAGCCGATGGTCGTCGCGGCCGCCGAAGCCGCCGAGGTCCGGGCCCCCGACACGGGCACGGGCCGGAGGCGGGGTCCTGGTCCCTCCTGTTGTCATGCCGCACCGCCCTTGCCGTGCCGGCCGAACTCCTCGTCCAGGACGGACAGCCGCCGCCAGTACTCGTCCTCGTCGATCTCACCGGAGGCGAAGCGGTGACCGAGCACCGCGATGGGCGAGTTGTCCGCCACTGCGGGCCCGCCAGGGCCGTGCCCGGGTCCGTGGCGTCCGCGCCACACCGTGCGGCGCAGCAGGGCGATGCCACCGCCGATGACCAGGGCCCAGAGCAGGGGGAAGAGCAGGATCCACGGGCCGGGCCCGCCGTCGCCGAAGTGCGCCAGGGTCTGCATGGTCGTTCAACTCCTCGGATGCGCGCGCCGACGTCCTGTCGTCGTGCGAAGCGTCGTGACGCGTCGTTGTGCTGCTTCGCTTCCGAGAGTCGCTCCCGAGGGGTGCCGGGTCGTCGTACGGTCGGCGGCACTGTGCCTGCCTCAGGAGGAGTACGCCGGACGGCGACGTCTGCTTCCGTCCGCCCCGGGTGCTGTACCTACTGGTACGTACAGCACAGCGGCTGTCCGGCCGGGCGGCCCCGAGGGGCGAAACCGGCTCCCCCCGGGGGCGTCATGGGGCAGCCCTGGGGTGAGCCCGTTCCGCTCCGGGCAGCCGGGGCTCAGGTAGACGCCTGGGAGCTGTCCTTCATCGCGCCCCAGCCGTGCCAGCGTTCGACCTCGATCCAGGCGCTGGCCCGCGCCCGCGCCCGGTCCGGGTACGGGTTGCCGGTGTAGTGCCGGGAGATACGGTCGATGTCGGCCAGGCCCTCGTCGTCGTTCAGCTCGACGACACGGCCGATGAGGGTGACGTGGGTGTACCAGTCGTCATCGGCCAGCACCGTGAGGGTGACGCGCGGGTCGCGGCGCAGATGCTTCAGGCGTACCCGGCCCTCGTCCAGGCTGATCAGCACGCGACCGTCCTCCCACACGTACCAGGTGGGCGTGGAGACGGGCGTGCCGTCGGAGCGGAGGGTGGCCATGACACAGGGGTTGGGGCGGCCCAGCAGGGCGTCGGCCTCGGGGGGCAGCGGGGGCTTGGACATACGGACTCCTCGGAGGGTCTTCGGACAGGTCCCCGGACGTTGTTGCGTACGGGTGCTCGGGAGGGGATGCGGCGGCCGCTGGGGGCGGCGGCACGGGCGGGGCGGGCGGCCGGGGCGGCCGTTCAGGCGGGGGGTTCGTCGAAGCCGGCGTAGTAGGCGGCGGCCATGTCCTCGTCACCGTGCCCCTGGGCGGCGGCACGTTCCAGGCGTTCGGCGCCGGCCGCGGCCACGTCCAGACGTACACCGTGCTGTTCGCCGGCCCGGACGATCAGACGGGCGTCCTTGGCCGCGGTGTTCACGGCGAACTGGGCCGGGGACAGCCGCCCGTCGAGGATCAGCCCCGCCTTGGCCCGCAGGTAGCCCATGTCGAGCGGGCCACCGGCGATGAGGTCGAAGAAGCCGTCGGGCTCGACGTCCAGCGCCTTGGCCAGGGCGAGGGTCTCACCCACCGCCGATGTGGCCGCCAGGACCCAGCTGTTGACCACCAGCTTGAGGCGGGTGGCGCTGCCGGCCGCTCCGTCCTCCCCGGTCCACACGGTGCGGGCGCCGACGGCGTCGAACACCGGCGTCACCGTGCCCCGGCCCTCGGCCGGTCCGGCGGCGAGCACGGTCAGCTGTCCGGCCTCGGCCGGCTGACGGGTGCCCAGCACCGGGGCGTCGTAGAAGAGCAGACCGTGCTCGCGCGCGAAGCCGGCCAGCTCGGCGACACCCTCGAGGCCGGCGGTGGTGGACTGCGCCCAGACGCTTCCGCGCCGCAGCGCGGGTGCGGCCAGCCGCATCGTCTCCAGGGTGGCGGAACCGTCGTACAGCATGGTCAGGACGACGTCGGCGGACTCGACCGCCTCGGCGGGGGTGCCGGCGATGTGCGCGCCGTCGGCCACGAGCGGGTCGGCCTTGGCACGGGTGCGGTTCCAGACGCGGACGGTGTGGCCGGCACGGGCGAGGTTGCGGGCCATCGCCGCACCCATGATGCCGGTGCCCAGGACGCTCACGGTGAGTTCGTCGGTCATGACCTCGGCTTTCTGTCGGTCGGTCGGTCCGGGACGCGCCTCCGGGCCGGTTCGCACCACCTGTTCCCGCGGCCCGCGCGTACAGTCCTCGCGTACCACCCGTTCGCACGGCCCATACGTATACGTACGGCCCATTCGTACGGGCACTCGTACGGGCCATTCGTACGGGCCGTTTCTTCGGCGCTCGCGCAGGAGCCGCGCATGCGACCCGTTCGTACGTCGTGGTCATTGTGCGACGGCCTACGCAGGGTGCGCCTGTCGGCGCGGGCATCCGCCGTCCCGTCCGCCCGCTACGCCAGGGTCCCCAACGGGTCGTCCAGGACCGGCTGCCAGGCGAGTTCGGCGGCGCCGGCCAGGCTGTTGTGAGCCAGCGTGCACGCCAGAATGGGGACGCCACCGCTGCGGCCCCACAGACTGCGGTCGGCGACGACGGCGCGCAGCCGGTCCGGGGCGGCGTCCAGGAGGGTGCCGTGCAGGCCGCCGAGGATGATCCTGTCCGGGTTGAGGATGTTCACCAGGTTGGCGAGGCCCAGCCCCAGGCGGTCGACGAGGGTGGCGACGGCGGAACGGACGGCAGGGTCGTCGTAGTGCTCGCGGATCAGCGTGTCGGCCTGCTTCAGGAGGGACACCTCGGGGCCGGGTTCACGTCCGGCCGCGGTGAGGAGGGCCAGCGGGTCCGCCTCCACGTCGAGACAGCCCCGGCTGCCGCAGTGGCAGGGCCGGCCTCCGGGGTTGACGGGGACGTGGCCGACCTCCAGGGCGAGGCCGGAACTGCCGGTGTGCAAGCGGCCGTCGAGCACCAGCGCGCCGCCGACGCCCCGGTGGCCGGTGGCCACGCACAGCAGGTCGCGCGCGCCGCGCCCGGCGCCGTGCCGGTGTTCGGCGAGGGCGGCGAGGTTGACGTCGTTGCCGGCGAAGGCGGGGCCGTCGAGGCCGGCGGCGCGCAGCTGCTCGGCGAAGATCTCCCGGACCGGGGCTCCCGCGGGCCAGGCGAGGTGCATCGGGTTGAGGGCCAGTCCTTCGGGTTCCGCCATCGCGGACGGTACGGCGAGCCCCGCTCCGACGCAGCGGCGTCCGGTCTCCCGGAGCAGGTCCGCGCCGGCCGCGACGACGGAGCCGAGCACCTTCGCCGGGTCGGCGTCGACGACCTCACAGCCGGGGGCGGTGGCCACGATCCGGCCACCGAGGCCGACCAGGGCGGCCCGAAAGCCGTCGGCGTGCACCTGCGCGGCCAGCGCCACGGGGCCGTCCTCGGCCACCGAGAGCCGGTGCGAGGGGCGGCCCTGGGAGCCGGCCGCGGCGCCGGGCCGCGCGTCGACCCGGATCAGGCCGAGTGCCTCGAGTTCGGCGGCGACCGCGCCGGCCGTCGCCCGCGTCACGCCCAGCTCCGCGGTGAGCACCGCGCGGGTCGGCGCACGCCCGGTGTGCACGAGCTCCAGCGCGGGCCCGAGCGCACCGCGCCCCCGGTCCAGCCGCGTCCTCGAGGTGGTTCCTTCCCCCGTCGGCCGGGGGTTCGCCTTCCCTCTCATGAGGGCGAGTCTCCCATGATCGCGACCGCGTCCGGTTACCGGCCGCTGACCCGGAGTGTGATGTTCAGCCTGCCTTTCAGCCCCAGCCCCGGTGGCGCCGTGCCCGCGTGCACGCGCGGGACCCCGTGGTACGCCGCCCGCGACGGCCCGCCGAAGACGAAAAGGTCACCGCTGCGCAGCTCGACGTCCGTATAGGGGCGAGTCCGGGCCTGGGGGCTGCCGAAGCGGAAGACACAGGTGTCGCCGAGGCTCAGCGACACCACGGGCGCGTCGCTCTCCTCGTCCCCGTCACGGTGCATGCCCATGCGGGCGTCGGCGTCGTAGAAGTTGATCAGGGCGATGTCGTACGCGGTCCCCGCCGGCGCCGCGTCCGGGCCGAGCGCGTCGGTCACCGCGCGGTGGCCCAGTTCGCCGAGGCGGGCGGGGAACGGCTTGACCGGGGCGCCGTCGCCGTCGACGACGGTGCGCGCGTAGCCGTACGGATACCAGTGCCATCCCAGGCACACCTGCCGGGCGGTCATCGTGCCGCCGCCGGGTGTGCGGACCGTGCGCAGTCCGGCGGGCGGGCGGGCCCACGCGCGGCACGCGTCGAGCAGGGTGCGCTGTGTCCGGGCGTCCAGCCAGTCCGGCACGTGCACCGCGCCGGGCGCGACCTCGGCGCGGGGCCGGGGGAAGAGCTCGCCGTCCATGGGATCCATCCTGCCCGACGGCCCTCCTGCCCGGCACGGTCCGGGCCAGGGCTCGGCTAGCCTGGTCGCACGATGAACGACCGTATGACGACTGCGTGGGGTGCGCCGGTCCTGGCCCGCTTCCCCGAGGATCCCCGCGACAGGCTGCGCGCCTGGGACGCATCCGACGAGTACCTGCTCGGGCATCTCGACCGGGAAGAGGTGCCGCTGGACGGCACGGTCGTGGTCGTCGGGGACCGGTGGGGGGCGCTCGTCACGGCGCTCGCCGCGTACCGGCCGACGCAGATCACCGACTCCTGGCTGGGGCAAGAGGCCACCCGCGCGAACCTGGCGCGGGCCGGTGTCGAGCCGGGTACGGTCCCGCTGCTCACCACGCAGGACCCGCCGCCGGGCCGGATCGACGTGCTGCTGGTGCGGGTGCCCAAGAGCCTGGCGCTGCTGGAGGACCAGTTGCTGCGGCTGGCGCCCGCGGTGCACGCCGGCACGGTCGTCGTCGGCACCGGCATGGTGAAGGAGATCCACACCTCGACGCTGAACCTCTTCGAGCGGATCATCGGCCCCACCCGGACCTCCCTCGCCGAGAAGAAGGCGCGGCTGATCCTCTGCACACCGGACCCGGCACTGGTGCGTCCCGCCACCTCCTGGCCGTACAGCTACCGGCTGCCCGAGGGCATCGGCGCGGTCTCCGGACGGACCGTCGTCAACCACGCGGGGGTCTTCTGCGCGGACCGGCTCGACATCGGCACCCGGTTCTTCCTCCGGCATCTGCCGCAGCCGCCGTCGGATCGGCCGGGCCTTCGGGTGGTGGACCTCGGGTGCGGCAACGGCGTCGTCGGTACGGCGGTGGCGCTGGCCGATCCGCGGGCCGAGGTGCTGTTCGTGGACGAGTCGTTCCAGGCGGTGGCGTCCGCACAGGCCACGTACCGGGCCAACGACGTACCGGGGCATGCCGAGTTCCGGGTCGGCGACGGCCTGACGGGCGTGCCGGACTCCAGTGTCGACCTGGTGCTCAACAATCCGCCGTTCCACTCCCACCAGGCGACCAGCGACGCCGGCGCCTGGCGCATGTTCACCGGTGCCCGGCGTGCCCTGCGGCCCGGTGGTGAGCTGTGGGTGGTCGGCAACCGGCATCTGGGCTACCACGTGAAGCTGCGACGGTTGTTCGGGAACAGCGAAGTGGCCGCGAGCGACCGGAAGTTCGTCGTGCTGAAGGCCGTGAAGCGGTAGCACGGCATTCCCCGGGACCGGGGGTCGTGTCCGTACCCGCCCGGTCCCGGGGCGTGCACCGCTTGCTCCGGGCCGGAGCGGCCACGGTGGAGCGGATGACGGCCACGGTCCGAGGGACGGATGGCGGAGCTTGAAGTGTCGGTGCTCCCGGCGGTTTCTCAGCGTGCCGTGAGTGTCCCGATGATGTCCGCCACCGCGCGGGTCATCGCCTCGCGGCCCACCGTCAGGTAGCCGCGGGAGTCGACCGCTTCGGGGCGGGCGGCGAGGAAGTCCCGGATGGCGCCGGTCATGGCGATGTTCAGTGCCGTGCCGATGTTCACCTTGGCGATGCCCGATCCGACGGCGGCGGTGAGTTCGGCGTCCGGGAGGCCGGAGGAGCCGTGCAGGACGAGCGGGACGTCCAGGGTGGCGGACAGGCGGGTGAGGAGGGCGTGGTCGAGGGCGGCGGTGCGGGTGGTCATCGCGTGCGTGGTGCCGACGGCGACGGCGAGCGCGTCCACGCCCGAGGCGGCGACGAAGGCGCGGGCCTGGTCGGGGTCGGTGCGGGCACCGGGCGCGTGTGCGTCCAGCGGAGGCCTGCCGCCCTTGCCGCCGATCTCTCCCAGTTCCGCCTCGATCCACAGGCCCCGGGCGTGCGCCCAGTCGACGGCCGCCCGGGTCGCGGCAAGGTTCTCGGCGTAGGGCAACCGGGCCGCGTCGTACATGACGGAGCCGAAGCCTGCGTCCGGGGCCTGGCGCAGCAGACTGTCGCTCTGGACGTGGTCGAGGTGCAGCGCGACGGGTACGGCGGCGCGTTCGGCGGCGGCGACGGCGGCGCGGGCGAGCGGCAGCAGACGGCCGTAGCGGAACTTGACGGCGTTCTCGCTGACTTGGAGGACGACGGGAGCGTTCATCGACTCGGCTCCGGCGATGACGGCTTCGATGTGTTCCAGTGTGATGACGTTGAACGAGGCGACCGCCGCTCCGGCCGTGGCGGCGCGGCCGACGAGTTCGCCGGTGGTGGTGAGGGGCACGGCCTGTCCTTTTGGCGGTCGGTGTCAGGAGTCGAGGACGATGGAGCGGGTGAGGTGGCGGGGGTGGTCGGGGTCCAGGCCACGGGCCGCCGCCACGGCGACGGCCAGGCGCTGGGCGCGGACGAGTTCGGCCAGCGGGTCGAGGGCGCCCTGGATCCACAATCCACCGGTGTCCCGCACCTGTTGGGCGAGACCCTCCGGTGCGTCACCCAGCATCCAGGTGGCCGTGGAGTGGGTGGTGACGCTGATGGGACCATGCCGGTACTCCATCGCCGGGTAGGCCTCCGTCCATGCCAGCGCCGCCTCCCGCATCTTCAGTGCGGCCTCGTTGGCGAGGCCCACGGTCCAGCCGCGGCCGAGGAAGGTGAACTGGGTTCGGTGCACGAGCTCTTCGGGCAACGGGTGCTCGAGCGCGGTGCGCGCGTCCTCCACGGCCGTGTCGCTGTGCAGGCCGAGATGGGCGCGGAGCAGGGTGAGTGCCGTGGTCGCGAACCGGGTCTGGACGACGGAGCGTTCGTCCGCGTAGTCGAGTACGACGGTCTCGTCCGCCGACGTCGCCACGGGGGTGCTCGGGTCGGCGGTGAGGGCGGTGGTGCGGGTGCCGCCCTTCAACCGGTCGAGCAGACCGAGGACTTCGGTGGTGGTGCCGGAACGGGTGAGGGCGACGACATGGTCGTAGTCGCGTCCGTACGGGAACTCCGAGGCGGCGAAGGCGTCCGTCTCGCCCTGGCCCGCTCCCTCGCGCAGGGCCGCCACCGCCTGCGCCATGAAGTACGAAGTGCCGCAGCCGACGACCGCGACCCGCTCTCCCGGCGTCGGGAGCACCCGGGTGTACTCGCCGGCCTGCGCCGCGGCACGCATCCAGCACTCGGGCTGGCTCGTCAGCTCGTCCTCGACATACGTCATGACCGCCCCCACCCTGCTCGGTGATTGTTACTGCAAGATAGAGCGGAGTTTCGAGCACAATCAAGCATTCGAGCAGAAGAGGGGTGCGCTAGGGTCGCCACAGGTCCGGAAACGGCCCGGGACGCCCGGAGGCCCGGGGTCCGGGGCTCGGGTCCGGGGACGGCAGGAACCGCACGACAGGAGGGCGGATGTCGCGGGACACCCGCTGGCAGGCGCTGCTGGAACTGCTCGTGGAGCGGGGCCGGTTGGACGTCGACGAGACCGCCGCCGAGCTGGAGGTGTCGGCCGCGACGATCCGCCGGGACTTCGACCAGCTCGCCGGGCAGCAGGTGCTGGTGCGCACCCGGGGCGGGGCCGTGGCGCACGGGGTGTCGTACGAGCTGCCGTTGCGCTACAAGACCGCGCGCCGCGCCTCCGAGAAGCAGCGGATAGCCCGGGCTGTGGCAGATCTGCTCGCAGCGGGTGAGGCGGTCGGGCTGACCGGCGGCACCACCACCACGGAGGTGGCGCGCGCGCTGGCGGTGCGCGGTGATCTCGCGTCCGGGTCGCCCGCGCTGACGGTGGTGACGAACGCGCTCAACATCGCGGGTGAGCTCGCCGTGCGGCCGCAGTTCAAGATCGTGGTGACGGGCGGCGTGGCGCGGGCTCAGTCGTACGAGCTGGTCGGGCCGCTCGCGGACGGCGTGCTGGAACAGATCACGCTCGACGTGGCGGTGCTCGGTGTCGTCGCCTTCGACGTCACGCACGGCGCGGCGGCGCACGACGAGGCGGAGGCGGCGATCAACCGGCTGCTGTGCGAGCGGGCGGAGCGGGTGATCGTGGCCGCCGACTCCAGCAAGCTGGGCCGGCGGGCGTTCGCCCGGATCTGCCCGGCCGAGTCGGTGGACACCGTGGTCACGGACTCGGCGGTGGCCCCGGAGACGGTGCGCCGGTTCGAGGAGGCGGGGCTGCGCGTCGTCGTGGCGTAACCGCTCGCCACGGACTGCCGGGCCGGTCAGATCTGCCTAGGCTGGAAGTGCGGCCACGCGGGCCGGGTCGCAGTACGGCGACGCGGGCCGGAGCAGGGAGGCTGTGATGGACGGGACGGCCGAGGAGCGGGGTGTGTCCGGCGGGCACCGGTACGTGCCGATCGCCGATCACGGGCTGATCGGCGACCTGCGCAGTGTGGCGCTGGTGGGGACCAACGGCACCATCGACTGGTATTGCTGTCCGGACTTCGACGCGCCGAGCGTGTTCGCCGCGATCCTGGATGCCGAGCGCGGCGGCTGCTTCGAGCTGGCGGCGGCCGTACCGGCGCGTACCAGGCAGTTCTACTTCCCCAGCACCAACGTCCTGATCACCAGGTTCTTCACCGAGGACGGCGTGGGTGAGGTGCAGGACTTCATGCCCGTCGCCGGGGAGTCGGCCGAGGCGGGCCGGCACCGGCTGATCCGGCGGGTGGTGTGTGTACGCGGGTCCCTGCCGTTCCGGATGCGGGCGGCTCCGAGATTCGAGTACGGCACCCGGCCGCACACCCTGCGGTTGACCGACGGCATGGCGCTGTTCGCCTCCGAGGCGCTGTCCCTCGCGCTCACCTCGACCGTCCCCCTGGAGGCGGACGGCCCGGACGCGTGGGCCGACTTCAAGCTCGCCGAGGGCGAGACGGCGGTGTTCGCCCTGGACCAGGTCGGTGGTGAGGTGTCCCCCCGCCGCTGCGCGCAGCGGGAGGCGGAGGACCAGTTCGGTGAGACCGTGCGGTACTGGCGGCGCTGGCTGTCCTCCTCGCGTTACCGCGGCCGCTGGCGGGAGATGGTGCACCGCTCCGCCCTCACCCTGAAGCTGCTCACCTACGCGCCGACCGGGGCGATCGTGGCGGCGCCCACTACGAGTCTGCCGGAGGAGCTCGGCGGGGAGCGCAACTGGGACTACCGGTACGTATGGGTGCGGGACGCGGCCTTCTGCGTATACGCGCTGCTGCGGCTGGGCTTCTCCGAGGAGGCCGAGGCGTTCATGGGGTTCGTGTCCCGGCACGTCAGCCCGGGTACCGACCGCCCCTCCGGCCCTCTGCAGATCATGTACGGCATCGATGGCCGCACCGAACTGCCCGAGCGCGAGCTCGGACATCTGGAGGGGTACCGGGGCTCGGCGCCGGTACGGGTCGGCAACGCGGCGTCCGACCAGTTGCAACTCGACATCTACGGGGCGTTGATCGACTCCGTCTACCTGTACGACAAATGGGCCGAGCCGGTTTCCAGCGAGCAGTGGGACCATGTGTGCGCACTGGTGGACTGGGTGTGCGCGCACTGGTACCAGCCCGACGAGGGGATCTGGGAAACGCGCGGCGGGCGCAAGAACTTCCTTTACTCACGGTTGATGTGCTGGGTGGCGATCGAGCGGGCCATCCGCATGGCCCATCGGCGCGGGCTGCCCGCCGACCTCCCCCACTGGCAGACGAGCCGCGACGCCGTCTACCGGCGGATCATGAGCCATGGCTGGTCCGATACGCGCCAGGCCTTCGTGCAGCACGAGGAGGGCGATGTGCTGGATGCGGCGGTACTGATGATGCCGCTGGCGAAGTTCATCGCGCCGACCGACCCGAAGTGGCTGTCCACCCTGGACTCCCTCACCGAGGACCTGGTGTCGGACTCCCTGGTCTACCGGTACGACCCGCGGACGAGCCCGGACGGCCTGCACGGCGCCGAGGGCACGTTCTCCATCTGCACGTTCTGGTACGTCGAGGCACTGACCCGGGCCGGCCGGCTCGACGAGGCATCCCTCGCCTTCGAGAAGATGCTGACGTACGCCAACCATCTCGGCCTGTACGCCGAGGAGATCAGCCACAGCGGGGAACAGCAGGGCAACTTTCCGCAGGCGTTCACGCATCTCTCGCTGATCAGCGCCGCGTTCAATCTGGACCGCGCTCTGGGCTGAGGTTCAGTGGCCGTGGCCTTCGCCTTGGCCGTCGTCGCCGGGATGATCCGAGGTGCCGGTGTCCGGTGCGTCCGAACCGCTCCGGGCGGGCCGGTGCGGCGCGGCCGCCGGGCGTGGCGGCGGGGGTGCGCGAACGTATGGGGCTGACCACGCGTACCGTGGGCACCTGGTGATTCCCGGTCCGCGGTGCGGGTGTGCCCAGCGGGCCCCGGACGTGCGGACCCTGCTCCACCACACCACCGCGGGAGAGACGAATGAGCGAGCCGACCACCACCGACCAGGGCGGAGCCCGCCCGCTCACGACGCCTGTGCCCTCTGCCGACGGCCTCCGCCGGGTGGTGTCCGCCGTCCTCAGTGATCTCAGGTCCGTCGACGGCGCCCTGTACGCGGCGGTGGCCGCCACTCCCACCCCCACCCTCGACCGGGCGCTGCGCCATCTCTCGCACGCCGCCGACCACTCGAAGATCTCGTTCGCCATCGCCGGCGCCCTCGCCCTGGGCGGGTCGCGGTCGCGCCGGGCCGCGCTCGTCGGGGTCGGGGCCATAGCGGTGGCGTCGGCATCGGCCAACATCCTCGGCAAGCGCCTCGTCCGCAGGGACCGGCCGGACCGGGAGGCGGCCCGGGTGACCGTGGACCGGCACGTCCCCATGCCGACATCGGCCTCCTTCCCGTCCGGGCACACCGCGTCGGCGGTCGCTTTCGCCACCGCCGTCGGTACGGTCCTGCCCACCGCCTCCGTCCCGCTCGGCGCGCTGGCCGGCGCGGTCGGCTACTCACGCATCCATACGGGCGTGCACTACCCGGGTGATGTCGCCGCCGGCGCGGTTCTCGGCATCGCGAGCGCGGCCACCGCCCTCGCCGTGGCATCGGCCCGCCTCCCCCACTCGTACGGGAACTCGAGGCCGGTCCGGGGGCAGTGACCGCCATCCGTCCCAGGGGCTGTCGCCGAAGGCCCGCTCGTTCACCCGTGCGGCTTGCGGGACTCGAAGGCGTCGGGGCCGGGGCGGTGGACATGGCGCAGGATCTCCGTGCCGCCCGCGTAAGCGACCGTGGCGGCCTCGCCGTGGGGGCGACCGACGCGGAGACCGCGGGTGGCACGCTCGGCGTGCTCGGCGCGGGCACTCATGCGTGCTCCTTCGGGGCCCAGTCGGGGTGGCCGCCGTGCATGGCCGTGTGGAAGGGGTCGCCGGCCGCGATCTCGCCGGCCCGCACCGGGTGGCCGGTGAACGCGGACTTGTACAGGGCGGCGGCGAATTCGAGGGTGGCCCGGGCCTCTCGGCCGCTGCCCGGCGGCCGGACCCCGGCGTCGTAGGCGTCGAGGAGGGCGCCGAGCTGGGCCGTGTGCGAGCTGGGTACGTCGTGCGGCGGGGTACGCCAGGCAGCAGCGCGTTCGGCGGGGACGTGCCGCGCCGGGGTGTACGACCAGTCGTCGTTGCGGTGTCCGTACAGGTGGGTGAGCTCGACCGTGGCGTCGGCGCAGTCCACGCGGACACGGCTCACCTCGTCCGGTGAGAGCACGCTGTTGACGACGGTGGCGAGGGCACCGCCGCGGAAGCGGACCAGGGCGGTGGAGACGTCCTCGCTCTCGGTGTCGTGGACGAGCCGGCCCGCCATGGCCCGTACCTCCTCCCACGGGCCGAGGAGATGAAGCAGCAGGTCGTACTGGTGGATGCCGTGCCCCATCGTCGGTCCGCCGCCCTCGGTGGCCCACCGCCCGCGCCAGGGGACGGCGTAGTACGCGGCGTCCCGGTGCCAGGTGGTCTGGCAGTGCGCGACCAGCGGGGTACCCAGCGCGCCGCTCGCGATCAGTTCCCGGGCGTGGACGGAGCCCGAACCGTAGCGGTGCTGGAAGATCACGGAGGCGTACGCGCCCGACGCGGCCTCCGCCGCCGCGATCTCGTCGTACTCGGCGAGCGACAGGCACAGCGGCTTCTCGCACAGTACCCAGGCGCCGGCCCGGAGCGAGGCCACCGTCTGCTCCCGGTGCAGCGACGGCGGCGTTCCGATCAGCACCAGGTCGGGGCGTACCGCGTCGAGCATCGCGTCCATCGAGGCGTACCCGGCGACCTGCTCGCCGGCCAGTTCGCCAAAGGCGTCGAGCCTGCCCGGGTCCACATCGACGGCGGCCACGAGTTCTGTGCGGTCGGCGTGGGCCCGCAGTGCCGGCAGGTGGCTGTCGGCGACGATGGCACCGGTGCCGACGACGGCGACTCGGTGGCGGGCAGGGGGCAGGGGCATCGGCACTCCTTTGGACGGTCGGCGGGCACACGCTGCCGACGGGTTTCCGAAGGAGTCCTCGCCGAGCTTTCAGAAAGCGCTTGCACCCGCTGCTCGACCCTAGATCCGGGGGCAGCCGGGGACAACCCCGCACCGTGGGCGGGTTCGCCCCGCACGAGGTCGCGCCGGGGCGCCGGCCCGTGCCTCTACCGCCGCGCCCCGCCACCCGACCGGAGCCCGCCGGCCTGCCCGCCGGCCTGCGGTTCGGGCTGCCGCCGGGCCCCCCGGTCGGGCCGGTCCTTCGGCAGTCCCAGGAACCGGTAGCGGCGTTCCGGCCGCCCCGCCGCCCCGTACCGCAGGGAGACCTCCGCCCTGCCCACGGTGTGGAAGTGCTCCAGGTAGCGACGGGCACTGACCCTGGAGACGCCGGTGAGGGCGGCGCACTCGGTGGCCGACAGCGTGCCGTCGGCCTCGCGCAGGACTCGCTCGACGAGTTCGGCGGTCTCCACGCTCATGCCCTTGGGCAGCGCCGGTGCCGTGGCCACCGGTGCCGTCGCTCCGGCCAGGACCCGGTCGACGTCGGCCTGGCCCCGCACGACCGCGCCGAGCAGCCGGCCGCGCCGGACGGCGTACCGCTCCAGCCGCGCCCGCAGATCCTCGGAGTCGAACGGCTTCAGCAGATAGTCGACGACCCCCTGCCGGACCGCACCGCGCACCGTGCCGGCCTCCCGCGCGGCGCTGATGACCATCACGTCGCAGTCGTGGCCGGCGCTGCGCAGCCGGGGAATCACATCGAGGCCGAACAGGTCCGGCAGATACAGGTCGAGCAGGACCAGATCGGGACGGAGCCCGTCCACCGCGGTGACCGCCTGCTCCCCGGTGCCGGCGACGCCGACGACCCGGAATCCCTCAACGCGTTCGACGAAGGCACGGTGCACCCGGGCCACCATGAAGTCGTCGTCGACCACGAGCACGTCGATCGCGCCGGCGCGCGCGGACCCTGCGTGCTCGTCGTGTGTGCTGGTCATCGGCCGGCTCCTTCCGCCACCGCGTCGACGAGGTGGCTGACGGTCATGCGGGCGGTGAACATCGCCCCCTCCGGGGTGTTGGTCACCGAGATCTCACCGCCGTGACGTTCGCAGACGAGGCGGGTGAGCGCCAGGCCGATACCGCGCTCGCCCTCCTGGGCGGCCTTGGTGGTGAAGCCGTGCTGGAAGACCTCCCGGGCCAGCTCGGGGGCGACGCCGGGGCCGGAGTCACGGACGACGATCTCCACGCTGGCGGCGTCGTGGCGCAGCTCGACCTCGACCCAGGCCCCCTGTCCGTCGTCCCCGGCTCCGGGGTCGCCCGCGGTGGCCGCCGCCGCGTCCACCGCGTTGTCCACGAGGTTGCCCACGACCGTTGCCACGTCGGCGGCATCCTCGGGGGCGAGCGGGTCCAGGGCGGTGCTGTCGGAGATGCGCAGGGCCACCCTGCGTTCGGCGGCGAGCGAGGCCTTCGCCGTCAGCAGGGCGGCGAGGGCGGTGTCCCGCACCCGCCGGCTCAGCGTGACGTCGAGGGACTGGCGGCGTCGGCTCAAGGCCCGGATGTAGCGCACGACCTCGTCCTGTTCACCGATCTGGATGAGCCCGGAGATCGTGTGCAGTTGGTTGGCGAACTCGTGGGCTTGGGCGCGCAGCAGCTCGGAGGAGCTGCGGAAGGACCCGATCTCCCGTTCCAGCCGGGCGAGTTCGGTGCGGTCCCGCAGGGTGGTGACCGAGCCGAGGGAGCGCCCGTCCTTGGCGACGGTCATCCGGTTCATCACCAGTACCCGGCCGTTCTGGACGACGACCTCGTCGCGCCGCCGGCCCGCCTCGTGCGGCGGCCGGGCACCCGCCCGGAGCCGCGGCCGGTCGCTCTCCCGGGTCTGCGACCGGTCGCCGTCATGCCCCTGCGGCCGATCGCCTGCCCGGTGCGGTGGCCGGTCCCCCGCTTCGTGCTGCGTCCCGGCGAGCACGTCCCGCAGCCGCCCGTCGATACCGAGGGCGTCCAGGCTCTGGCCCACGCAGCCCTCGGGCAGGGCCAGCAGACGTCGGCCCATCTCGTTGACGAGGGTGAGCCGGTGCTGCGGGTCGAGGGCGATCACGCCCTCGGCGATGCCATACAGCATGGCCTCGCGGTGTTCGGCGAGTCCCGCGATCTCGCGCGGCTCCAGGCCGAGGCTCTGCCGCTTGACGCGTCGCGCGAGCAGCCAGGACCCGGCCACCCCGAGCCCGCTGGCGATACCCAGGTAGGCCAGCAGGTACGAGGAGGCGCCGCTGAGCCGCTGCCACACCGTCGGGTCGGCCGCGCCGATCATCACCGTGCCGAGGTGACGCCCCAGGTTGTCCTGGGTCGCGCCGAGGACCGGCACCTGGGCGACCCGTTCACGACTGCCGTCGAGCGTCAGCGGGCCCGACCAGCCGCGACCGCGCACGGCGCCGTCCCCCGGGGGCAGCCGACCGCCGATCACGGTGGGGTTCGTGGAGGCGACGATCCGGCCGTCCGGGCCGGCCACGGTCACCGAGGTGACCCCGGACTGGGTCTGGGTGGAGTTCACCAGCGCGGCCAGGGCCTCCCCGGGCACCGGCTGCACCAGCCGGCTGCGCACCAGTGGGTTCGCGGCCAGTTGTTCGGCGAGCGCGCCGACCCGACGGCCCTCGACCCGGTTGAAGGTCGCCTCCGACTGCGCCAGGGAGACCGCGGCGACCGCCAGCAGAACCATCACGACAATGGCGAGCTGGAGCACCAGCATCTCGCCCGCGAGGGTCTGACGACGGAAGGTGACGGCCACGACGTACTCGATCTCTCCTGCCGGCGGGCTCACCTGCCGACGGGCTCTCCGTGCCGACGGACTCTCCGGTCGGCGATGCCCCGTGCCCCGGCGGGCACGGCGAGGTGCGGCGCAGGTGGCGGGTGCCCCATCATGGCGCCCGCCTGCGTCTCGCGGGAAGTGATGTGCCCAGGTGGACGCGTGGCGGCGGACATCGGAGCGCCCGGCCACGCGCCGACTCGACGACGCAAAGAGGCGAAGGAGCGAAGAAGCGCTGACGCAATGACCAAAACCTCCGTTGGTTCCGCAAGCGGGACAGCCGGGCGATGCCCGTGCACCATGTGGCGCACGTCACCCACCCCACAGGGCTCTGCGTGACCCCCAGACGATCGACCGACAGGTGGTGGCATTCGTGCGCCTGCGCACCCCCCTGGCCCTGCTCGGGGCCGCCGTGCTGGTACTCGTGGGCCCGCCGCTGCTCACGACCGGCAGCGGCACCGAGACCGGCACACAGATCCCGGGCCTGCGCTTCATGGTTCCCAACACGCCCGGCGGCGGTTACGACATCACGGCCCGTACGGCCGCGAAGAACGCCGAGGACGCCGGGCTCACCCACAACATCGAGGTGTTCAACCTGCCCGGCGCCGGCGGCACCGTCGGTCTCAGCAGGCTGGTGAGCGAGCACGGCAACGGCAAGCTCGCCATGTCGATGGGCCTCGGTGTCGTCGGCGCCGTCCGGTCCAACGGCGCGCCGAAGACCCTCGCCGACACCACCCCTGTCGCCCGGCTCACCGAGGAGCAGGACGTCGTCGTGGTCGCCAAGGACTCCCCGTACAAGACGATCGACGACCTGATCGGCGCCTGGAAGGAGAACCCCGGCAAGGTGCCGGTGGGCGGCGGTTCCTCGCCCGGCGGGCCCGACCATCTCGCGCCGATGCTGATGGCGCGGGCCGCCGGGATAGCCCCGAAGCAGGTCAACTACATCCCGTTCGACGGTGGTGGCGAACTGCTCGCCTCGATCCTCGGCAACAAGGTCGGGTTCGGCGTGTCCGGTGTGGGCGAGTACCTCGACCAGATCAAGGCGGGCGAGCTGCGCCTGCTCGCGGTCACCGGACCCGAGCGGGTCCCCGGGCTGGACGCGCCCACACTGCAGGAGGCGGGATACGACGTGAACTTCACCAACTGGCGGGGCATCGTGGCCCCTCCCGGTCTGACCGACGTCGAACGCGACCAACTCATCACTTTGGTGGAGAAGTTGCACGACTCGAAAGAATGGCGCGCGTCCATGAAGCAGAACGGCTGGGACGACGCCTTCCTGACGGGTGAGGAGTTCGGCGACTTCCTGGACGCCGAGGACACGCGCGTAGTGTCCGTTCTGAAGGAGCTCGGGCTGTGACGACACCGACCACCGGCCTGTCCCCCGCGCCCGCCAAACGGCGCTCCTGGCTGCACGACCACTCCGAACTCGGCGTTTGCGTGTTGCTGTTGATGCTCGGTGTGCTCGTTCTGACCGACGCCCTCACCATGGACGTCGACATCACCCAGCGCGGCCCCGTCGGGCCGAAGACGGTACCCGTCGTGGTCGGCGCCGGACTCCTCGCCGTCGCCGCCCTGCTCGCAGTGGACGTTTTGCGCGGCGGGCGGGGCCGGGCCGAGACCGGCGAGGACGTCGACCTGTCCGAACCCGCCGACTGGCGCACGGTGCTGCTGCTCACCGGGGTTTTCCTCGGCTCGGCCGTGCTCATCGAACCGCTCGGCTTCCCCGTGGCCGGCGCGCTGCTCTTCTGGGGTGCGGCCTTCGCCCTCGGCAGCCGCAGATTCGACCGCGATCCGCTGATCGCCGCTGTCGTCTCCCTCGTCGCCCACACCGTGTTCAACAACCTGCTCGGTGTACCGCTGCCCGGTGGTCCGCTGATGGGAGTGCTTTGACGTGAACGCCCTCAACTCCCTTCTGGACGGCTTCGGTACCGCGCTGACCCCGATCAACCTGCTGTGGGCCGCGCTCGGCGTGCTGCTGGGCACCGCGATCGGCGTGCTGCCCGGCATCGGTCCGGCGATGGCGGTGGCGTTGCTGCTGCCGGTGACGTACGGACTCGAGCCGATCGGCGCGTTCATCATGTTCGCGGGTATCTACTACGGTGCGATGTTCGGTGGTTCGACCACCTCGATCCTGCTGAACACACCGGGGGAGAGCGCCGCCGTGGTCGCGGCCATGGAGGGTAACCCCATGGCCAAGTCGGGTCGTGGTGCGCAGGCACTGGCGGCCGCCGCGATCGGTCACTTCGCGGGCGGCATGGTCGGCACGATTCTGCTGGTCGTGCTGGCGCCGGCGGTCGCCGAACTCGCCGTGGACATCGGCGCTCCGGACTACTTCGCCATCATGGTGCTGGCGTTCATCGCCGTGACGTCGGTCCTGGGTTCGTCGCGGATCCGGGGGCTGGCCTCACTGCTGATCGGCCTGACGATCGGTCTGGTGGGCCTGGACCGGATGACCGGCCAGCAGCGGCTGACCTTCGGCTCCCTCCAACTGGCCGACGGCATCGACGTGGTGATCGTCGCGGTGGGCCTGTTCGCCATCGGAGAGGCGCTGTGGGTCGCCGCGCACCTGCGGCGCAGGCCTCCCGAGCCGATTCCGGTGGGCCTGCCGTGGCTGAGCCGCGGCGATGTGCGGCGCACGTGGAAGTCCTGGGCGCGCGGCCCGTTCATCGGCTTCCCGTTCGGCGCGATCCCGGCGGGCGGCGCGGAGATCCCGACATTCCTGTCGTACGTCACGGAAAAACGGCTGTCCAAGCACAAGGACGAGTGGGGCAAGGGCGCCATCGAGGGCGTGGCGGGGCCGGAGTCGGCGGCGTCCGCCTCGGCGGCCGGCACGCTGGTGTCCATGCTGACGCTGGGTCTGCCGACCACCGCGGTCGCGGCGGTGATGCTGGCCGCCTTCCAGCAGTACGGCATTCAGCCGGGCCCGCTGCTCTTCGAACGGGAGCCCGAACTGGTGTGGGGACTCATCGCCTCGCTGTTCGTCGGCATGGTGCTGCTGCTCGCCCTCAACCTGCCACTGGCACCGGTGTGGGCGAAGCTGCTGCGCATCCCGCGGCCGTACCTCTACGCCGGGATCCTGTTCTTCGCGGCGATCGGCGCGTACGCGGTCGGTGGCGAGGTGATCGATCTGGTGATCCTGTTGATCATCGGCCTGATCGGCTTCGGTATGCGGCGATACGGTCTGCCGGTCCTGCCCGCCATCATCGCCGTCATCCTCGGCCCGGCCGCCGAGCAACAGCTCCGTCGCGCGCTGCAGATCAGTGACGGCAGCGTCTCGGGCCTGGTCAACACACCTTTCTCGGTCACCGTGTACGCGATCGTCGCGCTGCTGCTGGCCTGGCCGCTGTTGAAGAAGGTGGTGACCCGCCGGCGCGCCGAGCGCTGATCCCGGTCGCGGGGTTCTCCCCCGAGGACACGCCATGGGCGTGGCGCACATGTGCGCCACGCCCATGAGATGCATGGAACCCATGAGGGCCGACCGCACGACACCCGGTGGAGCGACCGCACACACTCCACCGGGCCGACCGTACGGACACCACCGCACCCGGCACTCCCCCACCTCTTGACGCGTCACTGACAAGGTGGCTTCATGTCCTCATGGGAGCGCTCCCACCTCGCCCGGAGAAGGGAACACCATGCGCGTCATCGACCACTTACCGCTACGGGCTCTACTCGCACTGACCGCTCTGCTCCTCCCGCTCGGCCTCACCCTCACTCCCCCCTTCGCACCACGCGCGGCCGCCGCGCCGGACGCGGCCCCCGTCCGCATCATGCCGCTGGGCGACTCGATCACCGGCTCACCGGGCTGCTGGCGGGCCCTGTTGTGGAACCGGTTACTGGACGCCGGCCACAAGGACATCGACTTCGTCGGCACCCTCCCCGGCCAGGGCTGCGGTATGGCGTACGACGGCGACAACGAGGGTCACGGCGGCGAACTGGTAACCAACCTCGCCGACCAGAACCTGCTGCCCGGACGGCTGGCGGCGACCCGGCCGGACATCGTTGTCATGCACTTCGGTACGAACGACGTCTGGAGCAGCATCTCCCCCGACCGCATCCTCGCCGCCTACACCGAACTGGTGACTCAGATGCGGGCGGCCAACCCGGACACGCGGCTCCTGGTCGCCCAGATCATCCCGATGAACCCCGTCGGCTGCACCGGCTGCGCCCAGCGCGTCGCCGACTTCAACGCGCGGATCCCCGGGTGGGCCGCGGAGACGAGCACCACCCGTTCCCCGGTGACCGTGGTCGACCAGTGGACGGGCTTCGACACCGCCACCGACACCTACGACGGTGTGCACCCGGGCGACGCCGGTAACAAGAAGATCGCCGCCCGCTGGTACCCCGCCCTGGCAGACGCCCTCGAGCAGGGCGTCCCAGGTGATCCGGGTGGCCCCGGCGATCCGGGCGGCCCCGGTGACGACGCCACCTGCACCGCGTCGTTCCGGGCCGGTTCGGCCTGGCAGGGCGGCTACCAGGCCGAGGTGACGGTACGGAACACCTCCGCCGTCGTGCTCACCGGCTGGACCGTGACGGTCGCACCGGCCGACGGCGCGCAGCTGACCCAGGTGTGGAACGGCACGCTCGGCACCGTCGGCGACGGCACGGCGACCGTCACCAACGCGGGCTGGAACGGCACCCTGACTCCCGGCGCAAGCACTTCCTTCGGCTTCATCGCGAGCACCCCGGCAACGTCCGGGGCTCCGGCGGCAACCGTCGACTGCACTGCCACCGCGCCCTTTTGACCCACGGCGCACATGCAGCAGTCCCCTGCACAGCAGCTCCTCCGCACAGCAGTTGCCCCGCACAGCCGCCGCACCGGCGCACGCCCCCCACGGCACGCATGACGCACCCTCATGAACCACGGCACGGACACGAACCAGGACCGAATCCGGGACCGGCACCGAACCGACCCCCGTATCACCCGAGCCACCCCTCTGGAGCCGCCATGAGATCCCGCACGCCCACCCCCACCCACACACCCGCCCCGTCTTCCACCCCCACCACCCCACTCCCCCGTACGGCCGCGCTCCCCCGTGCGGTCGGTCTGTTCGCCGCCCTCTTGGGCCTCCTGCTCCCGCTGCTCGCCCTCGGCACCCCGGCGCACGCGGCACCCACCGGCTTCCGCGTCGAGAACGGGCGACTGCTGGAGGCTTCCGGGAACGACTTCGTGATGCGCGGGGTCAACCATGCCCACACCTGGTACACGGACCGGGTCAGTTCCCTCGCGCACATCAAGGCCAAGGGCGCCAACACCGTGCGCGTGGTCCTCTCCAGCGGCGACCGGTGGACCGCCAACGACGCCGCCGACGTGGCGAATGTCGTTGCGCAGTGCAAGCAGAACCGGCTGATCTGTGTCCTGGAGGTGCACGACACCACCGGTTACGGCGAGCAGAGCGGAGCGGTCACCCTTTCCCGCGCCGCCGACTACTGGATCGGCGTCCGGAGCGCGCTGACCGGCCAGGAGGACCACGTCGTCGTCAACATCGGCAACGAACCCTACGGCAACACCAACTACGCGAACTGGACGGCGGACACCAAGGCCGCCATCCAGAAGCTGCGCAACGCGGGTTTCGACCACACGCTGATGGTCGACGCCCCCAACTGGGGCCAGGACTGGGCGTTCACCATGCGTGACAACGCCGCCTCGGTGTTCGCCGCCGACCCGGACGCCAACACGGTGTTCTCCATCCACATGTACGGCGTCTTCGACACCGCCGCCGAGGTCAGCGACTACCTGGGCCGCTTCGTCTCCGCGCGACTCCCGATCGTGGTGGGCGAGTTCGGCCACGACCACTCGGACGGAAACCCCGATGAGGACGCCATCCTCGCCGTCACCCAGCAGCTCGGCCTCGGCTACCTCGGCTGGTCCTGGAGCGGCAACGGCGGTGGGGTCGAGTACCTGGACATGGTCACGAGCTTCGACCCGGACCGGCTGACCGGCTGGGGGCAGCGCCTCTTCAACGGCGCCAACGGCATCGCCGCGACCTCCGAGGAGGCCGAGATCTACTCGTCCGGATCAGGCGGTGACACCACGGCCCCGACCGCCCCCGGCAGGCCGGCCGCCTCCTCGGTGACCTCGTCGTCGGCCACGCTCTCCTGGGCGGCGGCCACCGACGAGAACGGAGTGACGGGCTACGACGTCGTCCGGATCAGCGGCGGCGGGGAGACGGCCGTCACCACGACCGCAAGCACCTCCGCCGCCCTCACCGGCCTCTCCCCCGAGACCTCCTACACATTCGCCGTGTACGCCCGGGACGCGGCCGGCAACCGCTCACCGCGCTCCGGCACGGTGACGGTCACCACGCCTCCCGGCGGGAGCCAGGGCTCCTGCGCGGTCGCCTACCGGGTGACGAACGAGTGGCCCGGCGGCTTCCAGGGTGAGGTCGTCATCCACAACACCGGCAGCTCGGCGGTCGACGGCTGGACTCTGAACTGGGTCTTCCCCGGTGCCCAGCGCATCACCAACATGTGGGGCGGCACCCCTGTCCAGACCGGTTCCGAGGTCAGTGTCGCCTCGGCTTCCTACACCGCGTCGATCCCTGCGACGGGCTCCGTCACCCTCGGCTTCACCGCCACCACGACGGACGGCAACCCCGGTCCGTCGGCGTTCGCCCTCAACGGGGCCCTCTGCTCCACGGCCTGACGAACGCGCTGCCCGGAAGGGTGTCCTGGTCCCCTTCCGGGCAGCGATCCATTCGAGTCGGCCCGACCGTTCTGTGCGGGTCAGACCAGGTGGGCGAAGACCACCAGGTTCTCGGTGTAGTCCTTGGCCTTGCGGTCGTACTCCCCGGAGCAGGTGATGAGCCGGACCTGAGCCTCGTCCGTGTCGGCGTAGACACGCTTGTCGGGGAAGTCGTCCTTGGCGAACGACTCCGCGTGGTGGACCACGAACTCGGCCTTACGCCCGTCGGCCCGCTCCACCTCGAAGTGGTCGCCCTTCTCGAGTTCGGAAAGCCGGGCGAACACAGCGGCCGAGGCTTTCGTGTCCACATGTCCGGCGATGATCGATGTTCCGCGCTCCCCCGGGGACGCGCCACCGGCGAACCAGCCGACCAGATTGGTGTCGTACGGAGGTGGTGCGTCGAGCTCGCCCGAGGCGGCGATGGCGAGATCGGTGAAGGGCGCGTCGACGTTGATGTCGGGGATGCGCAACCGGGTCGGGGCGGACCGTGGCAGATGCTTGCCGGCCGGCCGGTCCTCGGCGGAAGCACTGGCCGCGGTACTGGCGGCGGAGGCGGAGGTAGTAGCGGCGGCGGACGTCGCGGGAGGAGCGTGCGAGCCGAGGGCGTCGGCGGGGGGATCCCCCCTGCCGCCGAGCAGACTCACCGCCAGCACCAGGGTTGCCGTGCCCCAGAAGATCGCCGTCATGACGGCGCGCAGCCTCCGCCGCGCCGGGGCCGGATCTGTGGGGACGGAGGAAAGGGGGCGGGCTGCCATTGGGGGACCACCTCATTCGGACACGGCAGCGAAACGGGGGCGAAAGCGGCGAGCGGGGCCGCCATGACACACGTCGTGTGTCATGCCGGCCCCGGTTGCTATGACGCCAGGCATGGATCAGGCCACGCTTCCGGACGCCTTCTTGCGTCGCAGCGCGTAGGCGCCGGCGCCGAGAACGGCCAGCGCGGCCAGGCCGCCGCCGGAGACACTCGGGTCAGAGAGCCCGCCACCGCCCGTGTGCACACCGCCGCTCGGCTTCTCGTGCTCCCAGTCCTTCTTGCCCTCGTACTCGCCCTTGTCCTCGTCCTTGTACTCGTCCTTGTACTCGCCCTTGTCCTCGCCCTTGTCGTGCTTGCTACCCCAGTCGCCCTTGTCCTCGTCCTTGTCGTGCTTGCTACCCCAGTCGCCCTCGTTCACGGCGGCCAGCGCGCCACCGCCGGTGTGCACACCGCCGCTGGGCTTGCCGTGCTCCCCGCCCTCCTTCTTGCCCTCGTCCCTGTCCTCGTCCCTGTCCTCGTCCCTGCCCTCGTCCCTGTCCTCGTCCTTGTCCTCGTCCTTGTACTCGTCCTTCGACCCTTCCTTGTCCTCGTCCTTGTACTCGTCCTTCGACTCGTCCTTGTCGTGCTTGCCGCTCCAGTCGTCCCCGTCCCCGGTGGTCAGGGCGCCACCGCCGGTGCGCACACCGCCGTTCGGCTTGTCGCGGCTGCTGTCCTCGTCGTGGCTGCTGTCCTCGTCGTGCTCCTTGCTGTAGGAAGACTTGTCGTGGTCCCAGTCGCCTGCCGTGACGGCGAAGGCTGTGGGCGCCGAGACCACGAGGGCCGCGGTGGCCGTCGCGGTGGCGAGCAGCATGCGGGCAGAGCGCATCCGATTGTCCTTCCATCGGTGACCCCGGCTGCTGACTCCACGTCAGCACGCTTGACCGGGCCCCGACGTGATCTACCGTCAGTCATATGTCCGGCTCCCACCATTCGAGGCGTTCACACGGGTTACGAAGCCACCCCTACGGCGGTATGACGGCTCACCCGGGGATGGCGGCGAGCCGCTGCCGCGAGCAGGCGGGATTCCGGACCTGGGGCGAGGTCCACGGGATCGAGGTCGCCGACGTCACTGTCGGGCGGACGGCACGGCGGCATGCCTTCATCGCGTTCGACGTGGTCAGCGCCATGCCGGGCCAGGATCCCGAGCAGCCGCTCTTCTTTGCCGCCCTCGTGACGACCGGGGACGGAACGGCCGGGACAAGCCCTTTCGCGGCCATCACGGGTGGGCTCTACGGGCCGACGGAGTACGAGCTCTCGCTCACCCTCCTGCGGCGGTTCGTGGGCGGCGGCACTAACCTCGTCGCCTGACGCCTCGCCCATGGGACCACCGCCACCCCGGACCGCGCGGGCCGGCCCTCTCCTTGCCCCTGGCCCGGGGGTCCACTTAGCCTCATTTTGTGCCGCTAATAAACAAACTCTGCTCGCACAGCGTCGTGCCGCGCTCCGACCTCGTCCGCCTCCGCCTCGCCCTGACCCTCTTCTTCGCCCTCGACGGCTTCGTCTTCGCCGGCTGGGTCGTGCGCATTCCCGCCATCAAGGAGCAGACCGGTGCCTCCGCGAGTGCGCTGGGGCTCGCCCTGCTCGGGGTCTCCGCCGGAGCCGTCGTCACGATGATCTTCACCGGCCGGCTGTGCCGCCGCTACGGCAGTCATCCCGTCACCGTGGTCTGCGCGGTCCTCCTCTGCCTCAGCGTCGGCCTGCCGCCGCTCACCCACTCCGCGCTCGCGCTCGGCACCGTGCTCCTGGTGTTCGGCGCGGCCTACGGCGGCATCAATGTCGCCTTCAACAGTGCGGCCGTCGATCTGGTGGCCGCACTGCGGCGCCCCATCATGCCGAGCTTCCACGCCGCGTTCAGCCTGGGCGCCATGGTCGGCGCGGGGCTGGGTGCCCTGGTCGCCGGTTCCCTCTCGCCCACCCGGCATCTGTGGGGGCTCGCTGCCATCGGCCTGCTGGTGACCGCCGTAGCGGGACGGATGCTCATGCGGATCGAGCCGCTGGTCCCTGCTGACCGGGGGCAGGGGCGGGGGAAAGAGGCCGGGCGGACCGAGCAGGGCGGACCGCGCCGACTGGACGGCCGTACTCGCACGCTGGTGATCGTCTTCGGGCTGATCGCGCTCTGCACCGCCTACGGCGAGGGGGCCCTGGCCGACTGGGGCGCGCTGCATCTGGAGGAGGACCTCGGCGCCTCGCCGGGCGTCGCGGCCCTCGGGTACTCCTGCTTCGCGCTCGCCATGACGATCGGGCGACTCACCGGTACGACACTGCTCGAGCGGCTGGGCAGGACCCGGACCCTGGTCGCGGGCGGCACCATCGCGACGGCCGGGATGCTGTTCGGTGCGCTCGCGCCCTCACTGGAGGGAGCCCTGCTCGGCTACGCGATCACCGGCATCGGCCTCGCCAACCTCTTCCCGGTGGCCATCGAACGCGCGGGCGCGCTCGCCGGCCCTGGTGGTGTCGCCACGGCATCCATCCTGGGGTACGGCGGCATGCTCCTCGGCCCGCCGGCGATCGGGTTCATGGCGGACTGGTTCAGCCTTCCGGCTGCCCTGACCAGCGTGGCGGTGCTCGCGGCGGTGGCCACGGTGATCGGGTTCGCGACCCGCAAGGCGGCCCCGGCCTGACCGGGGCAGCTTGCCGCACATATAACCCCATCGGCCCCGGTCGCGTACGGCAGACTCCTCCCCCTGGACGTTTCCTGGTTCGTGGGGATCCTGGACGAAGAGGGCCGGCTGCTGGCCGAAGCCGCCGAGAAGACCGGCCCGGACGCCGAGGTGCCGACCTGCCCCGAGTGGCGGGTGCGTGACCTGGTCCGGCACACCGGGGTGGTGCACCGGTGTGCCGCCGCCTTCGTTGCCGACGGACATGTCCCGCCCCTCCGGATGAGTAGTTGTATCTCGCGGTGTGGAACCGACTGCCGGTGCCCGCGCTGTCGGGCGACCCGGCCCTCGCCACGCTCTGGCGGAACACGTCCGCCGTGGTCCAGGTTCCCGCCCCCAGGCCCCCGACTCAGGGGTGCGCGAGCATCCGGGTCAGCACCGCGCGCTGAACGGGAAGCACTTCACCGTGCAGCGCGCGCCCCTTCGCCGTCAGCGAGACCCGGACGCCCCGCCGGTCCTCCGCGCACGTGCCCCGTTCGGCGAGCCCCTCCCGCTCCAGACGGGCGATCAGCCGGGACAGCGCGCTCTGACTCAGGTGGACACGCTCGGCGATCTCCTGGACGCGGTAGGAGCATCCGCGCACCGCACTCGCGAGGATGTCCAGAACTTCGAAGTCGCTACCGCACAGGCCGTGTTCATGCAGTGCACGGTCGAGTTCGCACTGCGTGCGGGCATGCAGGGCCAGTATGTCCCGCCACTGTTGCACGAGCGCCTGTTCGGCCTGCTTCGCCGCCATGGCCGCACCGTAGCAGGCACGCCGCCCGCACCACGTACGCGCTGCGGACTCCTTGTCCTTCCGGCCCCGGGCTGTTTGCCTTCGAAGGCCGAGCAGGGGACGCGGGTGAGGAGTTGCGGGTGCGGCGGACTCAGGCCGAGCGGGATGCGATCACCGTCGAGATCGGCTACGCGCTGTGCAGCGCGGCGTTCGCCGCTGCGGTCGTCTTCGGTGTCGTGGCGGGTCCGGCGCTGCTCTTCACCCTCCCTGATGCCGTCGAAGGGCTGCTGCTCGGCGCCGGGGCGGTGCTTGCGCCGGTCCTCTTCCTGGTTCGGGTGGTCAGTGTACTGAGGCGGTTCCGGTCAACGGATCAGCCGAGCCAGCCCGGCCGGACCAGACCCGACTCGTAGGCCAGGACGACCAGTTGCGCCCGGTCGCGGGCGCCGAGTTTGACCATGGTGCGGCTGACGTGGGTCTTGGCGGTGAGCGGGCTGACGACCAGACGGCGGGCGATCTCCTCGTTGGTCAGGCCGATGCCGACCAGGGCCATCACTTCCCGTTCCCGCTCGGTGAGGTCGGACAGGGTGTCGGCGGCGGCCGGTTCCTTGGACCGGGCCGCGAACTCGGCGATCAGGCGCCGGGTCACCCCCGGTGAGAGCAGTGCGTCGCCGGCAACCACCGCCCGTACCGCCCGTAGGAGTTCGTCGGGTTCGGTGTCCTTCACCAGAAATCCCGAGGCGCCCGACCGGATCGCCTCGAAGACGTACTCGTCCAACTCGAAGGTGGTGAGCATGACCACCTTCACGTCCGCCAGACCGGCGTCACCGGTGACCCGGCGGGTGGCGGCGAGCCCGTCGAGCACGGGCATACGGATGTCCATCAGGACGACATCGGGACGCAGTTCGCGGATCAACCGCACCGCTTCGGCGCCGTCGGCCGCCTCTCCCGTCACCTCGATGTCCTGCTGCGCGTCCAGCAGAGCCCGGAAGCCTGCCCGGACCAGTGCCTGGTCGTCGGCGAGTACTACACGGATCACCGGTCCTCCTCGGCGTCGAGCGGCAGCACGGCGAGCACCCGGAAGCCACCGTCGGGACGCGGGCCCGCCTCGATGGTGCCGTCGAGGGCAGCGGCCCGCCCCCGCATCCCGGCGAGCCCGTTGCCGCTGCCGCCCGCGTCGGCACCGGTGGCGGGCCCGTCGTCGTCGATGCGCAGCCGCAGCCTCCCCGTCTCCCGGTCGATGCGTACGCGCGCGTGTCGTGACCCGGAATGCCGTACTACGTTGGTGAGGGCCTCCTGGAGAATCCGGAAGGCGGCCAGGTCCGCGCCGGGCGAAAGCTTCGGTGGCTCCCCCTCGACGGTGACGGCGAGGCCCGCGCCCGCCGCCTGGTCCACCAGTTCGGGCAGGCGGGCCAGGCCGGGTGCCGGGGCGCGCGGCGCGTCACCGGGGGCACGCAGCGTGTCGAGCACGTGGCGCACCTCCCCCAGTGCCTCCTTGCTCTGGTTCTTGATGGTGGTGAGCGCGGTGCGCGCCTGCTCGGGGTCGCTGTCGAGGAGCGCGAGTCCGACGCCCGCCTGCACATTGATGACGGAGATGCTGTGCGCGAGCACGTCGTGCAGTTCGCGGGCGATGCGGAGCCGTTCCTCGTCCGCGCGCCGCCGTACCGCCTGAGCACGCTCGGCGCGCTCCCGTGCCCACTGCTCGCGGCGGGTCCTGGCCAGTTCCGCCACCGCAACGACGGCCACCACCCAGGTGGCGGTCACGATTTCCTCGTTCCAGGAGGCAGCCGCGTCGCCGGCGGGCGGCAGCCACCGGTGGAGCGGATGGGCGAGCAGCAGGTGCCCTGCCCAGAGTGTTCCCATCGCCGCCCAGGCCGCCTGGCGGTGGCCGGTGACGACGGCGCTGAAGCAGGCGACGGCGACGGTCAGGAACACCGGCCCGTACGGGTAGCCGGCGCCCAGATAGAGCAGCACGGCGGCCACGCTGGCGAACACCACCGGCACCGGATGCCGCTGCCGCCACAGCAGCACCACTCCGGCCGCGCACAGCAACAGGCGTGCGAAGGGATCGAGGGCGACGCGCTCACCCTCCTGGGAGTGCTCCGCGAAGGCGGAGCCGATCAGCACGAAGGCGGTGAGCAGCAGGGTGGAGGGCCAGGGCCACCGGGAACGCCGGTTCCTGGCGCCGTCCCCGTCGGCCCCGTCGGCCCCGTCGTCCCAGCGGCCCTTCCCGGGTGGGCCGTACCGCCACCAGCCGGGAGGACCGGGCCGCCACCTGCCCGGCGGCCCGCCGCCGGGCCCGCGCTGCTCGTCCATGTCCGTCACGCTAGACGCCGGATGCCGGTGGCGGCGTCACCCCGGCGAGGTGATCACGCGTACTCCCCCGGAAGTACGCGTCGGCGCGGGGCGGCGGAACGACGGGAGAGCCGGGGTTACGACGCCGCCGGCAGGCCGACCGAACGGGCGAGGCGGTCCACCGCGTACCGGAAGAACCTCTCACGGTCCTCCACGACCCGGTGGAACTGCCCGAACAGTTCGAACCCGACCAGTCCGAACAGCTCGGCCCAGGCCGCCACCATCGCCACCACCACCTCCGGGGGGAGGCCGGGCGCGAGGTCGGCGGCCATCCGCTCGGCCTCCGGCCGCAGTTCGGCCGACAGGGGCGGCAGGGCCAGAGCGGAGCAGCGGTGTGCGTCCCGCAGGATGTCGAAGGCGAGGAAGGCCAGGCGGGAGGCGGCCGGCACGGTGGTGTCGGGTGCCTTGTAGCCGGGGACCGGCGAACCGTAGATCAGCGCGTACTCGTGCGGGTGCCCGAGCGCCCAGGTACGCGCGCTCTCGCAGATCACGGTCCAGCGCCGGGCCGGTGGGGTACCCGCGACCTCGGCGTGGGCCGTTTCGGCGGCCTCGCCGAGGGAGTCGTAGGCGTCGATGATGAGAGCGGTCAGCAGATCGTCGCGGCTGGGGAAATACCGGTACAGGGCGGAGGACGCCATGCCGAGTTCACGGGCCACGGCTCGCAGCGAGAGCTTGGCGGCGCCTTCCGCCGCGAGCTGTCTGCGGGCCTCCTCCTTGATCGCCGCGGTGACTTCGATCCTGGCCCGTGCACGGGCGCCGTGTGCGGTGCTCATGGAATCAGTCTTCCACGAAATCGGAGCACTGCACACAAAAGAGATCGGCAGACGCAAAAGAGAGCACTGCTCTTGCGCAACAGCGTCAGGCCGTGCAGACTTGCGCCAACGAACGGAGAGCAGTGCTCACGAAAAGGAGCGATGCTCTCACTCGTTCCGCGTCTCCTTCACCGCGCCGCCACTCCGGCGACCCGACCCGTTCTCACCTGGGGGTCCTCATGTCCACGCACGTCAAGAAGCCCGGCTGGTTCACCGTCAACGTTCTCAACCGCCTCGTGGCGTGGCTGACCCGCCACGGGCTGAGCGTCTGGGGGTCCAGGGTGCTTGCGGTCCGCGGCCGCAAGAGCGGTCAGTGGCGGACCACCCCGGTCAATTTGATGACCCTGGACGGTGCTCAGTATCTCGTCGCACCCCGGGGCCACGTCCAGTGGACGCACAACATGCGGGCGGCCGGCGGCGGCGAACTGCGCCTCGGGAAGAACGTCGATTCCTTCACCGCGACCGAGGTCGCCGACGACGACAAGCCACCGCTGCTGCGCGCCTACCTCAAGCGCTGGAAGGCGGAGGTCGGTGCCTTCTTCGACGGAGTGGGCCCGGACTCCTCCGACGAGGAGTTGCGCCGCATCGCCCCCGACCACCCGGTCTTCCGGGTCACGGTCACGGGCTGACGGACGCGCCCCCGGCCTCGGAGCCGCTTCCGGTCCCGTCCCCGGCACCGGCCCTGTCCGTGACACCGGAGCCGCCGCCCGAAGGACGCCGCTCCAGCGCGATCATGGCGCGGTGGGCCAGCGGATGGGTACGGACCAGCTCACTGAGCGTCGTCGAACCGCGGGTGATGTCCCGGAAGGCGTTCCAGGCGGGGCGGAAGGTGGTGAGGACGGCGTGGAACACCCCGGGGCGCCGCTCGAACGCGGCCAGTATCCGCTTGCCCACGCTCATCTCGGTACCGAGCCCCGCCTTGACCGCGAAGGCGTAGTTCAGCGCCTGCCGGCGTGTGTCCACGGCGTCGTGGGCCTCGGCGATGCGCACCGCCCACTCCCCCGCCAGCCGGCCCGAGCGCAGCGCGAAGGAGATGCCCTCGCGGGTCCACGGTTCCAGGAGCCCGGCGGCGTCCCCACACACGAGCACCCGTCCGCGCGACAGTGGAGAGTCGTCCGCCCGGCACCGGGTCAAGTGGCCGGAGGAGATGCTCGGTTCGAAGCCGGCGAGACCGAGCCGCCCGATGAAGTCCTCCAAGTACCGCTTGGTCGCGGCGCCTTCACCACGCCGGGAGATCACGCCGACGGTGAGCGTGTCCCCCTTGGGGAAGACCCAGCCGTAACTGCCGGACATCGGGCCCCAGTCGATGAGGACCCGCCCCTTCCAGTCCTCGGCGACGGTGTCCGGTACCGGGATCTCCGCCTCCAGGCCCAGGTCGACCTGGTCCACCTTGACTCCGACGTGTGCTCCTATGCGGCCGGCGCTGCCGTCCGCGCCGACCACGGCCCGCGCGAGCACTCTCTCGCCGCCCTGCAGGACAAGCGCGACCGTGCGGCGGTCCGGTACCGCCGGGCCGTGCTGCTCGACCCGCTGCACGGCGGCACCGGTGCGCACCTCCGCACCGGCCTTCTGCGCGTGCTCCACCAGCTGGTGGTCGAACTCGGGCCGGTTGATCAGCCCGAACAGCATCTGCCGGGAGCGACGGGTACGGGTGAAACGGCCGTTGAGCGAGAACGTCACCGCGTGTACCCGGTCCTTCAGCGGAAGCTCGAAGCCGGGAGGCAGGGAGTCCCGCGACGGACCGATGATGCCGCCACCACACGTTTTGTAGCGCGGCAGTTCCGCCTTCTCCAGCAACAGCACGCGCCGTCCCGCGACCGCTGCCGCGTAGGCGGCCGAGGCCCCCGCGGGCCCTGCGCCCACCACGACGACGTCCCATACCTGCCGCGCGTCGTCCGCCGAAGAGTTCTCGCTGCTCACGATGGTCTACTGCTCCCGATCCAGCCGCCTGCCTCCCCCGTGCTCTCGGCTTCACTCGAGCAGGGGGTACCCCATCTGTCCACCGCATACTACGGCGACGATCACTCGAAGCCGCTGTGGGAGGATCGTGCGGCATGGGTGCCCCGTACACCGGACCTCACCCGTGCTCCACGATCGTCTCGCCCACGAACGTACGCACCCGTACAACGTCGCACCCACAAGGAGCGTGCCCATGTCGTCGAATCCGGTCGCCGTGACCGTCGCCTCACTGATGCCCAGGGCGAAGGAGGAGCTCGCCGAACTGGTGGCCTTCAAGTCGGTGGCGGACTTCGGTCAGTTCCCGCGCAGCGAGAGCGAAGGCGCCGCACGCTGGGTCGCGGACGCGCTCACGGCCGAGGGGTTCCAGGACGTGGCCCTCCTCGACACCCCCGACGGCACCCAGTCGGTGTACGGCTTCCTTCCCGGCCCCGAAGGCGCCAGAACGGTGCTCCTGTACGCCCACTACGACGTGCAGCCGCCGCTGGACGAGGCCGGCTGGGACACCCCGCCGTTCGAACTCACCGAGCGGGACGGCCGCTGGTACGGGCGCGGGGCCGCCGACTGCAAGGGCGGGGTGATCATGCACCTGCTGGCGCTGCGCGCGCTCAAGGCCGACGGCGGCGTTCCCGTCAACGTCAAGGTGATCGCCGAGGGCTCGGAGGAGCAGGGCACCGGCGGCCTGGAGCGGTACGCCGAGCAGCACCCCGAACTGCTGGCCGCCGACACTGTCGTCATCGGCGACAGCGGCAATTTCCGCGCCGGTCTGCCGACGGTGACCGCCACCCTCCGCGGTATGACGCTCGTACGGCTGCGTGTCGACACCCTCGAAGGCAACCTGCACTCGGGTCAGTTCGGTGGCGCCGCGCCCGACGCCCTGGCCGCCCTGATCCGCGTCCTGGACTCGCTGCGCGCCGAGGACGGCAGCACGACCGTCGACGGGCTGGCCGGCGACAGCGCCTGGGACGGGCTGCAGTACGACGACGAGCAGTTCCGCAAGGACGCCAAGGTCCTCGACGGCGTGGAGCTGATCGGCTCCGGCACGATCGCCGACCGCGTCTGGGCCCGCCCGGCCGTCACCGTCCTCGGCATCGACTGCCCGCCGGTCGTCGGCGCGACCCCGTCCGTGCAGGCGAGCGCCCGTGCGCTGATCAGCCTGCGCGTGCCGCCGGGTGTCGACGCGGCCGAGGCGACCAAGCTGCTCCTGGCGCACCTGGAGGCGCACACGCCGTGGGGCGCGCGGGTGAGCACCGAGCACATCGGACAGGGGCAGGCGTTCCGCGCCGACACCACCAGCCCGGCCTACCGGGCCATGGCCGACGCGATGGCGGTCGCGTACCCGGGCCAGGAGATGAGTTACGCGGGGCAGGGCGGATCCATCCCGCTGTGCAACACCCTCGCGGCCCTCTACCCGCAGGCGGAGATCCTGCTCATCGGCCTGAGCGAGCCGGAGGCGCAGATCCACGCGGTGAACGAGAGCGTCTCACCCGATGAGCTGGAACGGCTGTCGGTCACGGAGGCGCTGTTCCTGCGCAACTACGCGTCCGCGGCCGAGTCCACGGGCTGATCCCGCCCGCGCGGCACGGCTGCGGTGCGACGCCCGGCCCGGGGACCATGCACCGGGCCGGGCCGCGCACCGCGGACAGGTCGCGCCGGGCCGCGCGAGGCCCGGCCGGGTTCCGGACGTCAGCCGACCGGTACCCCCGCTTCCAGATACATCGCCTTCCCGCGTTCCCGTGCCCGCAGGGCGCGGCGGAGCCGTTCGTAGCGCACCGGGGGCAGCATGTCGGCGGCCTCCGTTTCGGAGACGAAGCGCCAGTCGCGGAGTTCGGGGCCGGGCAGCAGCAGCCGCGCGGCGGCGGCGGCGTGCAGACGGCCACCGTCGAAGAGCAGGCGCAGGCCGCCGTAGGCGGGCGGCGCGGGCGGTTCCCAGTCGACGACGAGCAGGGACGGCGGATCGTCGAGGCGGATGCCGGTCTCCTCGGCGACTTCGCGCATGCCCGCGCGCGCGGGCGCCTCACCGGGTTCGACGACCCCGCCGGGGAACTCCCAGCCCGGCTTGTAGGTCGGGTCGACCAGCAGCACTCTGTCGCGCTCGTCGAAGAGGAGGACACCGGCGGCGACCGTCTCGGCCGTCGGCTCGGGCGTCTGCACGATGTCGCAGGCGGGTGCCTCGCCGCTGCCGACCGCCTCGACGATCCGGACGGCGGTGTCGTACGGGCTCAGCGGGCCGGTGCCGACCGGGTAGGCGTCGGCGGTGAGCCAGGAGGCCAGGGCGGCCTTGTACGGCTCGATGTGGTCGTAGGACCACTGCCGGATCCGTATCTCGCCGTCCGGGAGGTCCGGCGGAACCTCCCGGCCCGCTATTCGCTCACGCAGGATCGTTTCCGCCGGAGCGAGGAGGACATGCCGGACCGGAATGCGGCGGGCCGCGAGGCCGCCGAAGATCTCGTCGCGGTAGTCCTGTCTCAGCAGGGTCATGGGAACGACCAGGGTCCCGCCGAGTTCGGCGAGCATTGCCGCCGCCGTGTCGATCACGAGCCGGCGCCAGATGGGAAGGTCCTGGAAGTCGCCGGCCTCGGCCAGGCGTTTGGGCGGAAGCAGATGGCTGAGCGCCCCGCCGATGACTTCGGGATCGAAGAGCGCGCTGTTCGGGATCAGTTCGATCAGTTCCCGTGCGGTCGTGGTCTTCCCCGCACCGAACGCACCGTTGATCCAGACGATCACGGTTCCCCCTCTTCTGTTGGGCCCCCTGTGGCTTGCCCGCTCCACCCTGCCACGGAAACCAGCCCCAGTTGAGAACGCACACCGACGGCGCCGGCGCCCCTCCGGGGGGGGGCGCCGGCGCCGTCGGACGGTTGTGCGGCGGGCCGTCAGCCCCTGGCCTTCCGGTCGCCGTCGGCCGCGTCGGCCGGGCCGTCGTCGATGACGGTGTGGTCGAGGGTGCTGAGTGCGTCGCCGACGGGGAGGCCGTCGAGGCCCTCACCGAGCGCGTGCGACGGAGTGACCGCCGCGACGACGAAACCGGTGGCCAGGGAGGCGATGGCGAGCATGCTGCGCTTCTTCATGCCGGGCTCAACGGCCGAAGCCGCCCCGGGGTCACGCACGGACACACACGGACCTGTACGACGAGCGTGAACGCTCCTGCGGACACCCGTCCCCCGGCCGCGGTCAGACGCCCGCCGCCGCCGGGTCCGTCCGCAGGGTCAGGGCCGCCGCCGCGGCGCCCACCAGCCCGGCGTCGGTTCCCATCCGCGCCGGCGTCACCACCAGACGCCGGACGAACGACAGCGTCGCGTACTCGGTCAGGGCCTGACGCAGGGGGGCGAAGAGGACCTCGCCCGCCTTGCCCACCCCCCCGCCGACCACCGCGATGTCGATCTCGACGAGTGTCGCGGTGGCCGCGATTCCGGCGGCCAGCGCCCGTGCGGCCCGCGCGAACGACGCCACGGCCACCGGGTCCCCTGCGCGGGCGGCAGTGGCCACCGCGGCGGCGGAGATGTCGCCGTCCGGTCCGGGGAGCCAGCCGTTCGCCAGGGCTCGGCGGGCGATGTTGGGCCCGCTCGCGATGCGCTCCACGCAGCCGCGCGAGCCGCACGGGCACGGGTCGCCGTCGAGGTCCACGCTGATGTGGCCGATGTGCCCCGTGTTGCCGGTCGGCCCGGGGTGCAGCCGGCCCCCCAGCACGAGTCCGCCGCCGACCCCGGTCGAGACGACCATGCACAGCGCGTTGTCATGGCCGCGAGCGGCGCCCTGCCAGTGTTCGGCCGCCGTGATCGCCACACCGTCGCCGATCAGCTCCACGGGCAGTCCACCGGTCGCCGCCCGTACCCCGGCGACCAGCGGGTAGTCACGCCAGCCGGGCACGTTCACCGGGCTCACCGTGCCCGCGGAGGCGTCCACGGGGCCCGCACTGCCGATGCCGACAGCGCTCGCGTGCCCCCACAGCGGGGACGCGGTGAGCTCGCCCAGCACCGCCTCGACCGACCGCATCACGGTGTCGCCGTCCGCCTCGGCGGGCGTCGGCCGCTGGGCGCGGACCTGTATCCGGCCCTGCCCGTCCACCAGCGCACCGGCGATCTTGGTGCCGCCGATGTCGAGCGCTGCCACGAGGTCGGTGTGCATCAGTCTCGGTTCTCCCCGTCAACCATGAGAAAGGCGCTGAAACAGCCCATGCGCGGCCACGAACCGACACACAGGGTGAGCCGCACCCCGATGTCGCGATCACTCGCGGGCCAGGATGCGCGGTGGACAGTGTCCCTGAGCCTGACAACGTTGTCCAGGCTCTATGCTCGACGCCACATCCTCATACAACCCCATGGATCCACACAGCCCGTGGTCGACAGAACAGGACACCGCACCGTGCCGGAGACACCTCGCCGCACCCACCGCCTCTCAGGGTCCCGTTACGGCAACCGTCCGACCATGAAGGACGTGGCGGCCCGTGCCGGAGTCGGCCTGAAGACGGTCTCGCGGGTGGTCAACGGCGAACCCGGGGTCACGCCGGAGACGGAGCGCCGGGTGCAGGAGTCCATCGAGGCCCTCGGTTTCCGCCGCAACGACAGCGCGCGGGTGCTGCGCAAGGGCCGTACCGCCAGTATCGGTCTGGTCCTGGAGGATCTCGCGGACCCGTTCTACGGTCCGCTGAGCCGGGCGGTCGAGGAGGTCGCCCGCGCACACGGCGCGCTGCTGATCAACGGTTCCAGCGCGGAGGACGCCGACCGCGAGCAGGAGCTGGTGCTGGCACTGTGCGCCCGCCGGGTGGACGGCCTGGTGGTGATTCCGGCCGGTGACGACCACCGGTATCTCGAGCCGGAGCTCAGGGCGGGCGTCGCCACGGTCTTCGTGGACCGGCCGGCAGGCCGGATAGACGCCGACGTCGTCGTGTCGGACAACTACGGCGGCGCCCGTGACGGCGTGGCCCACCTCATCGCCCACGGGCACCGCAGGATCGGTTTCATCGGTGACATGCCCGGTATCCACACCGCGTCCGAGCGGCTGCGCGGCTATCGCGCCGCCATGGAGGACGCGGGCATACCGGTGGAGGACGCCTGGATGTCCCTGGGGGTCACCGACCCCGAGCGGGTGCGCCGGGCCACCGAGGAGATGCTGTCCCGCCCGGATCCGGTCACGGCTGTCTTCACGGGCAACAACCGGGTGACGGTCACCGTGATCCGGGTCCTGAGCAAGCGGTCCCGCCCCGTGGCGCTCGTCGGCTTCGACGACATCGAGCTCGCCGATCTGCTCCGGCCGGGGCTCACGGTCGTCGCCCAGGACTCCGCGGCCCTCGGCCGGACCGCCGCCGAACGCCTCTTCCGCCAGCTGGACGGCACCCTGCTCGCACCCGAGCGGATCGAGCTGCCGACCAAGTTGATCACGCGCGGCTCGGGTGAGCTGCCCCCGGCGGACTGAGCGCCCGTGTCCGCGAGGATCCGCACGAACGGCGCACACCACGCAGATGGCCGCCACCGCCGTTCAAGTGACCGCGCACACCCCGTGGACGACGCGGACCGTACGCTGCGAACGCTGGGCCTGGCCGAGGCGCCGCGCGAGCATCCGTTGCGGTACCCGGGTGCGCGGCCGCGGGAGTCCGGGCTGCCGGCCGGAAAGACGACGCGAACGCGCCGGTCACTCTGGAGCATTGCGGAAGGCGGCTCCCGCACGACTGTTCCACAGAGGTGGCGGCTACGGCGCGGAGGCCGTCGGGTCACCGCGGCGCGGGAACGCGAAGCCCTCCAGGTCGACGCGGGTGAGACCGGTCGCCCATGCCACCTCGGCATGGTCCAGGGCGCCGCAGTCCAGGCCGCGCAGCAGGTGGCCGGCGAGGGCCTTGGCGGTGGCGGGCTCGTCCATGACGTCGCCGGCGGTCCGGGCGGCGTACCGGGCGAGTCGGGCTGCGGCCTGTTCGAAACTCTCGCGGTAGAAGGCGAAAACGGCCGCGTAGCGGGTGGGCAGATGCCCGGGGTGCATGTCCCAGCCCTGGTAGTAGGCGCGGGCCAGGGCCCGGCGGGTGAGGTCGTAGTGCAGTCTCCAGGCGGCGTGGACCTGCTCGGTCGGGCCGACGGGCAGGACGTTGGTGGAGCCGTCCGAGACGCGTACGCCGGTGCCCGCGGCGGCGACCTGCATGACGGCCTTGGCATGGTCGGCGGCCGGGTGGTCACTGGCCTGGTGTGCGGCGGAGATGCCGAGACAGGCGCTGTAGTCGAAGGTGCCGTAGTGCAGCCCTGTGGCACGCCCTTCGGCGGCCTGGATCATCCGGGCGACGGTGGCGGTGCCGTCGGCGGCGAGAACGGCCTGGCTGGTCTCGATCTGGATCTCGAAGCCGAGCCGGCCGGGTTCCAGCCCGCGTGCCCTCTCGAACGCCCCGAGGAGCCGCACCATGGCGGTGACCTGCTCGGGAGAGGTGACCTTGGGCAGCGTCAGCACCAGTCCTCCGGGCAGCGGGCCGGCCTCGGCCAGGCCGGTGAGGAAGATGTCGAGGGTGCGGATGCCCCGGTCTCGCACCGCGGCCTCCAAGCACTTCATCCGGATACCCGTGTACGGGGCCGCCGTGCCGTCCCGGTACGCCTCGGCGATCAGCCGCGCGGCGCGGGCGGCGGCCTCGTCCTCCTCGGCGTCGGGGCGGTTGCCGTAGCCGTCCTCGAAGTCGACGCGCAGGTCCTCCACGGGTTCGCGCTCCAGCTTGGCGCGGACGCGGCCGTACACCGCCTCGGCCAGGGCGGGGTCCAACCCGAGGACGGCAGCGAACGATGCGGCGGCCGGAGCGTGTTCGTCGAGAGCGGCCAGGGCCTGGTCGCCCCAGGAGCGGAGGGTGCCGGCGCTGAAGGCGTCGCCGGGGACGTAGACGGTGTGGACGGGCTGACGGGTGCCGGGGTCTCCGGGGTAGCGGCGCTCCAGCTCGGCGTCGACCGGCGCCAGGAAGGCGCTGATCTCCGCGCCGACGGCATCCGCGATACTCGTGGCCACCCGTTCCTGCCGGCCCTGGCTCATCCGTGTCCTCCAGATCCCTCATGCCCCGGGACACGCCCGCTCCGCACTTTCCGCGACACGGAATCAACAATCTGTTGAATGAAGCTATCGGGCGGCCTTCGCGCCGGTCAACACCACCTCATCCCCCTCCCGCATCCCGATCCTCTCCACCCTCTCGGCATGCTCACGTCCATATGACACCGTCTGACACGGAACCACGCGCCGCCCGGCACCGCACCACCTCGCGCCACCCGCACACCGACGTATGTCCGACTCTCCCGGACACCGCCGCGCAGCACCAGCGAAGGAGCTCCTGTGCCGAACCACAGCCGCGTCACGCGCCGCCTGGGACTGAAGACCGCGCTCGCCGCCTCCGTCGCCCTTCCGCTCTCCAGTACAGCGCTGCCTCCCGAGCCCGCCTCGGCCCAGGAAGCCCAGGAAGCCCAGGAAGCCCAGGAAGCCCAGGAAGCCCAGGAAGCCCAGAAAGGCCAGGACCACCGGGGCAGGCCGCTCGAGGTCATGTCGTTCAACCTGCGCTTCGCCAGTACCGCGGAACCCCACAGCTGGGCCGCCCGCAGACCCGTGATGCGCCGGCTGCTGCGCCGCGAGCAGCCGCATGTCATCGGCACCCAGGAGGGACTCCACCAGCAACTGCGCGACATCGGGACGGACCTGGGTCCGTCCTACGACTGGATCGGCACCGGCCGGGCGGGCGGCAGCCGCGACGAGTTCATGGGAATCCTCTACGACACCCGCCGGCTCGCCCCCCTGGAGTACGACCACTTCTGGCTCTCCGACACGCCGTACCTGATCGCCTCGAACACCTGGGGCAACGCCCACATCCGCATGGTCACCTGGGTCCGCTTCCGCGATCTGCGCGCAGGCGACCGGGAGTTCTACGTGCTCAACACCCACCTGGACAACGCGAGCCAGTACGCGCGCGAGCGGGCCGCCGCCCTGATCGCCGAGCGTGTCACCGGGCTGGCCCGCTCCCTGCCCGTGATCGTGACGGGGGACTTCAACGTCGCCGCCCGAGGGAACCCGGTGTACGACACGATGCTGGGCGCCGGTCTCGTCGACACCTGGGACGCGGCGGCCGAGCGGGGCGAAGCGTACGGGACGTTCCACGGCTACGGGCCGCTGGTGCCGGGCGGTGCCCGAATCGACTGGGTCCTGGCCACGCCCGGCGTCACGGTGCACCGCGCTTCGGTCAACACCTACGCCCCGGAAGGCCGGTTCCCGAGCGACCATCTGCCGGTGCAGGCGTCGCTCACCCCGTGACGGCCGGGGCGGCCCCGTTCCGGAACGGGCGAAGGCCCCCACAACCGCGCCGGACGCGGTCGCGGGGGCCCGGGCTCGTACGGCCCTGAGGGGATCAGCCCTTGCGGGTGTTGATCTCCTCGGTGAGCTGCGGGACGACGTCGAACAGGTCGCCGACGACGCCGTAGTCGACCAGGTCGAAGATCGGAGCCTCGGCGTCCTTGTTGACCGCCACGATCGTCTTCGAGGTCTGCATACCCGCACGGTGCTGGATCGCTCCGGAGATGCCGGAGGCGACATACAGCTGCGGCGAGACCGACTTGCCGGTCTGGCCGACCTGGTTGGTGTGCGGATACCAGCCGGCGTCGACCGCGGCACGCGAGGCACCCACGGCCGCGCCCAGGGAGTCGGCGAGCGCCTCGATGACCGCGAAGTTCTCCGCGCCGCCCACGCCACGGCCACCGGAGACCACGATCGCGGCCTCGGTCAGCTCCGGGCGGCCACTCGACTCGCGCGGGGTGCGGCCAATGACCCTGGTGCCCCTGGCCTGCTCGGAGAAGGTCACGGACAGCGCCTCGACCGCGCCGGCGGCCGGGACGGCCTCCACGGCCGCGCTGTTCGGCTTGACCGTGATGACCGGGGTGCCCCGGCAGACACGGGAGCGGGTGGTGTAGGCGGCGGCGAACACCGACTGCGTGGCCACCGGGCCCTCCTCGCCGGCCTCGAGGTCGACGGCGTCGGTGATGATGCCGGAGCCCAGGCGCAGCGCCAGGCGGGCGGCGATCTCCTTGCCCTCGGCGGAGGAGGAGACGAGAACGGCGGCCGGCGAGACGGCCGCGACCGCGGCCTGCAGGGCGTCCACCTTCGGCACGACCAGGTAGTCGGCGTACTCGGCGGCCTCGTGGGTCAGCACCTTCACCGCGCCGTGCTCGGCCAGCACGCCGGCGGTGGCGGCGGCGCCGTTGCCCAGCGCGACGGCGACCGGCTCGCCGATGCGGCGGGCCAGCGTGAGCAGCTCCAGGGTCGGCTTGCGGACGGCGCCGTCCACGTGGTCGACGTAGACGAGAACTTCAGCCATGGGACTTCTTCTCTCCTGCTTGCGAAGTATGAGGGGCGGGAAGCGAGTCGAGCCTCTTGGTTCGGATGAACTCCTGGCTCACGAGGCTGTATCAGACGAACTTGCGCTCCGCGAGGAAGGCGGCGAGCTGCCTGCCGCCCTCGCCCTCGTCCTTGACGATCGTGCCCGCGGTGCGGGCCGGGCGCTCGGTCGCGGCCTCGACCACGGTGTAGGCGCCGGCCAGGCCGACCTCGTCGGCCTCGAGGCCGAGGTCGGACAGGTCCCAGGACTGAACCGGCTTCTTCTTCGCCGCCATGATGCCCTTGAAGGACGGATAACGCGCCTCGCCCGACTGGTCGGTGACCGACACGACCGCCGGCAGCAACGCCTGCAGCTGCTCGGAGGCGTCATCGCCGTCACGACGCCCCGACACCGTGCCGTCCTCGAGGGAGACCTCCGACAGGAGCGTCACCTGCGGCACGCCCAGGCGCTCCGCGAGCAGCGCCGGCAGCACACCCATGACGCCGTCGGTGGAGGCCATGCCGGAGATCACCAGGTCGTAGCCGGCCTTCTCGACGGCCTTGGCCAGGACCAGGGAGGTACCGAGGGCGTCACTGCCGTGCAGGTCCTCGTCCTCCACGTGGATCGCCTTGTCCGCGCCCATGGACAGCGCCTTGCGCAGCGCGTCCTTGGCGTCCTCCGGACCCACCGTCAACACGGTGATCTCCACGTCGTCGTCGGAGTTCTCCGCGATCTGCAGCGCCTGCTCGACCGCGTACTCGTCCAGCTCGGAGAGCAGACCGTCCACATCGTCGCGGTCGACGGTCAGGTCATCGGCGAAGTGCCGGTCGCCGGTGGCGTCGGGCACGTACTTCACGGTGACAACGATCCTCAAGCTCACGCCGGCTCTCCTACTGCAATCGTCATTTCTGGCTGCCTGCCTTCAGGCAGCATAGGCGCCTCAAACGGCCGTTCCCGATCGGGGCGATCCATGGTTCCGAGCGAAATATTACTCGCCAGTACACCTAGTTCATTCCCGCTGAGCAAGCGCTTTGAACTGTGACCTTCGCAACGCAGCGTAACCGGAACTCGACCGGCATGCAGCAGCAGTCGCCCCGGGGCCGGTCACGCGGGACGTGGGAACGTCCCCGTCGGCGAAGGAGGAGAGGGCGGCCCGCCCCGTCATACGGCCTCGCCGAGCGCGGCGATCACATCGGCCTTGCGCGGCTGGCCGGTGGCGCGCCGGACGATGCTGCCGTCGGCGTCGAGGACCAGCACGGTGGGAGTCTTGAGGATGTCCAGCCGGCGCACGAGGTCCAGATGGGCCTCGGCGTCGATCTCCACGTGGGCCACGCCGGGAACCAGGCCGGCCACCTCGCCGAGCACCCGCCGGGTCGACCGGCAGGGCGCGCAGAACGCGCTGGAGAACTGGACGAGGGTGGCTCGTTCACCGAGGTCCGCGCCGAGCTCAGTGGCCCTCAGCCGCTTGCCGTCATCCCGCCCTCGCACCCGTACTCTCCCGCTCCGCCGCCGCTGCAGCACTCCGAAGGTGCTCACCGCCGCGAGCACCGGCACACACCGTGAGTCCGATCGCCATCCGTCGAAGCGTTCACGAGACCGCAAAGATTCCCGGCACCCGCACGGGCTCCCGTGCGGAATGCCTGATCCACGGACATCGAGCGAGAGGGCCCCGCTTCGGGGCCGCCGTGACGATCGTCGTGCCGGTCACCGGGAACGTGTTGCCGCCGGCCCGGCGGACGCCGGCGTTCGCCTGCGGCGCGGCGGCCCTCCTCAGTGTCGCGCTCGGTTACCGCCCGTGATGCGAGATGCACCTGCTCCTGCGGCGGACGACGGCGCACGTGGGGTAATAGCGACGCAAAAGCCCGAGGTGGGTCAAGGGGGTGGACGTGACGAGAATCTCGCCGCAGGCAGGCACCAGGGCTGGTTCGGCGGTCGTTCTTGGGGCACCATCAGCGACAAGCCGTAAACCTACGGCTGCGTAACTTCGACTGGGAGTCCCCCTTCCCAGGCAGAGCAGGAAGGGTTCCACCGCACCCATGGCAGAACTCGTCTACCGTCCCGTGATCGGTTTCGCCCAGACTCTGTTCAAGGCGTGGGACCTCAAGATCGACTGCCGGGGTTCGGAGAACATCCCGCGTACGGGCGGCGCCGTACTGGTCAGCAACCACATCAGCTACCTGGACTTCGTCTTCAACGGCCTCGCCGCGCTGCCGCAGAAGCGGCTCGTGCGCTTCATGGCGAAGGACGCGGTGTTCCGGCACAAGATCTCGGGTCCGCTGATGCGCGGGATGAAGCACATCCCCGTGGACCGCGACCAGGGCGACACGGCGTACGCGCACGCGCTCGCCTCGCTGCGGTCGGGCGAGATCGTGGGTGTCTTCCCGGAGGCCACGATCTCCCAGTCCTTCACGCTGAAAAGCTTCAAGTCGGGTGCCGCGCGCATGGCGCAGGAGGCGGGCGTGCCCCTGATCCCGATGGCCGTGTGGGGCACCCAGCGGCTGTGGACCAAGGGACACCCCCGCAACTTCAAGCGCAGTCACACCCCGATCACCATGCGCGTCGGCGAGGCGGTCGAGGCGTCCAAGGACAAGTACGCGGGCGTGATCACCCGGCAGCTCCGGGGACGGGTACAGGAACTGCTGGAGGCCGCGCAGCGCTCCTATCCGGTGCGCCCCAAGGGCCCGGACGACACCTGGTGGATGCCGGCCCACCTCGGTGGCACGGCGCCGACCCCGGAGCAGGTCCGTGCCGCCGAGGCGCGCTGAGCCGCCGCCGGTGTGCATGTCATGATCCGGCGCGCTCCGGCAGGCCGGTGGGAAGCGTCCGCCACAGGTGCGGGCGGTCCCGCGCGGCCTTGAGCACGTTCAGCACGACGGGATGCGGTGCGGCGTACAGGAGCGGGTGGTCCCTCTCACCGGCGGCCGGATCGGGCGTGAAGGCCAGTCGCTCCCCGTCCAGGGAGAAGCGGGCGTCGACCCCCGGCTTGTTGCCCCGGGGGTCCTGCCGGTGCCAGGCACCACGGAACCGCACGGCGACCAGTCCGTGCAGCACCCCGAGATTCTGGTAGCACAGCGCGGTCGGAATGTCCTCGGCCCGCAGCAACGCGGCCAGCGCGTGGGCCTTGGCGTAGCAGATCCCGGTGCGCCGCTCCAGGACGTCGGAGGCACGCCAGGTGACGCGAGGGTCACCGGAGTCCTGCGAGTGCGGGATGGTGTCGCGTACGAACTCGAAGGCCGCCCGCGCATATTCATACGAGTCGGCCACTCCGGCCGCGAGCCTGGCGGCCGTCTCGCGAACCAGCTCATGACGGTGGTCGATCGCCTCATCGGCAGCCAGATAGGCCGAGAAGTCCGGGGTTTCCTGGATGATCCGCATACCGTCGAAGCGTAGGTATACACCCGACCGAAGATCAATGCATTTTCGGTCGGGTGTATACCTACGCGATGACTTCGGCTGCGTGACGGCCGCTAGCGGGCCATCTCCTCCTTGAGGGCCGCCACGAACGTGTCCACGTCGTCCTCGGTGGTGTCGAAGGCACACATCCAGCGGACGTCGCCCGCGGCCTCGTCCCAGAAGTAGAAGCGGAAGCGCTTCTGCAGGCGCTCGGTCACGGCGTGCGGCAGGCGGGCGAAGACGGCGTTGGCCTGGACCGGGTGGAGGATCTCCACACCGTGCACGGCGCGCACGCCCTCGGCGAGGCGCTGGGCCATCTCGTTGGCGTGCCGGGCGTTGCGCAGCCACAGGTCCCGCGCGAGCAGGGCCTCCAGTTGCACCGAGACGAAGCGCATCTTGGACGCGAGCTGCATGGACAGCTTGCGCAGGTGCTTCATATGGCTGACGGCGTCCTGGTTCAGCACCACGACCGCCTCGCCGAACAGGGCACCGTTCTTGGTGCCGCCCAGGGAGAGCAGGTCGACGCCGGCCGCGTGGGTGAAGGTGCGCATCGGCACGTCCAGGGTGGCGGCGGCGTTGGCCAGCCGGGAGCCGTCGACGTGCACCTTCATCCCGTGGGCGTGCGCGTGCTCGCAGAGGGCGCGCATCTCGTCCGGCGTGTACACCGTGCCCAGTTCGGTGGCCTGGGCGATGGACACCACCTGTGGCATCGCGCGGTGCTCGTCCTCCCAGCCGTACGCCTGCCGGTCGATCAGCTCGGGGGTGAGCTTGCCGTCGGGGGTGGGCACGGTGAGGAGCTTGATCCCGCCGACGCGCTCCGGCGCCCCGCCCTCGTCGACGTTGATGTGCGCGCTCTCGGCGCAGATCACGGCGCCCCAGCGGTCGGTGACCGCCTGGAGCGCGACGACGTTGGCGCCGGTGCCGTTGAAGACCGGGAAGGCCTCGGCGGTGGGTCCGAAGTGGCTGCGGATCACCTGCCGGAGGTTCTCCGTGTACGCGTCCTCGCCGTACGCGACCTGGTGCCCGCCGTTGGCCAGGGCCAGGGCGGCGAGCACCTCCGGGTGGGCCCCGGCATAGTTGTCGCTGGCGAAACCGCGGACGTCCGGGTCGTGATGGCGGCGTGCGTCGGTCCGGGGTGGGTTCACGGCTTCTCGGTCAGCCACAGACGTTTTCCGTTCAACTCCGCGGCGGGCCTGTCCCAGACGCCGGCGATCGCTTCGGCGAGATCCTTGACGTCCGTGAAACCCGCGAACTTCGCGTTGGGGCGGTCCGCACGCATCGCGTCGTGCACCAACGCCTTCACCACCAGGATCACAGCCGCCGATGTCGGCCCCTGCTCGCCCCCCGCCTTGCGGAAGTAGTCGCCCATGGCCAGCGTCCACGCCTCGGCGGCGGCCTTGGCGGCGGCGTAGGCGGCGTTGCCCGCGGTGGGCTTGCTGGCGCCGGCCGCGCTGATCAGGACGTACCGGCCGCGGTCGCTGCGCTGCAGCCCCTCGTGGAAGGCCAGCGAGGTGTGCAGCACGGTGCGGACCAGCAGCAGCTCCAGCAGGTCCCAGTCGTCCACACTGGTCTTGGTGAAGGTCTCGCTGCCACGCCAGCCGCCGACGAGATGGACCAGGCCGTCGACCCGGCCGAACTCCTTCTCGGTGCGCGCGGCCCACGCACGGGTGGAGTCAGGATCGAGCAGGTCGACCGTGTCACCGGTGACGGTGGCACCGCCGTGCGCGTAGCGCGCCGCGTCCACGGCCTCCGCCAGCCGCTCCGGATCGTTGTCGGAGCCGACGACGGTCGCCCCCGCCTCGGCCAGCCTGAGCAGTGTCGCCCGCCCCGCGGGTCCCCCCGCGCCGGCCACCGCGATCACCGCACCGTCGAGCGCCCCGTTCCCCATGGTCCTCACCTCCTGAGCAGTGGTGTGAACGAGATCGCTCACGCGGCGATCCGTTCGGCGCTGTCCGACGTGATGCCCCGGGTGGAAGTAATACGCTCGCCCGCTTCAGTTTTCACGTCATCCTCCACCGAATCGTCAATCACACCGTAGATCTTCATTGGGGGCAGAGTGTAGCCATCCGGGGCAGGGACCCCCTCGTACGGGCCGAGGGCCTCCAGGGCTGCCGCGTACATCCCGTCCATGAACCAGCGGCGACCGAGCCGGTAGAAGAAGCCCCAGCCCTTGCCGCCCATGCGTTCGTCGCGGTCGTAGTCGTGCCAGCCCCTCTTCTCCCGCAGCTTCTCCAGGAGCATCTCGAAGCACCCCCGGTCCTCCATCTTGGGCTTGCGTCCTCCTGCCAGGATGCTCTCGACTCGCCCCCACTGCTCGTCGGAGACTCCGGCCGGTATGAGGATCTTGCTCTCGCGGTGCCACTCCAGCATCGGGTCCTTGGTCCCGCCCTTCTGCCCGGACACGCTGTCACCGACGATGTCGACGCGGATACGCAGGAGCTCCAGGACGCCCTTCTTGTCGGCCTTGCTCAGGCCCTGCACGTTGGCGCCGACACGGTCGATCATCTCGCGCATGCCGTCGGCCCGCTCCTCCTTGTGCTCGACGTCCTCCAGCCACTCGGTGATGCGCTCCTGCTCCTCGCGAAGCTCCCTCTCCTTGCCGGCGATCTCCTCCTTCAGCTCGTCGATCAGCTTCTGGTCCTCCTCGTCGTCGTCATCGAGGGTGGCGACCAGCATCGCGATCTTCTTGCGTCGGCTGACGCGCAGGCGGTTCAGCCTGTCGTCGATCTCCTTCAAGCGGGCCCGGTAGGACGCCGCACGGTCGGGGACGCTGCCCAGCCACTCATCGACGAGCCCCTTGATCTTGTCGGGGTCAGTCAGGAGCTCTTCAACCTGGCCCCAGACGATCGCCTCGGTCTCCGCGCCGTCGATCTGCTTGCAGGTGTGCCCCTCGGCGGCCGTGGCGAGGTTGGAGCAGCGGTAGACGAAGTCGTCCTGGGTGGTGCGGCTGACGCCGTACCGGGAGTGCCCGCAGATGCTGACCAGGTGGCCTGAGAGCAGGTGGTTGGAGTAAGAGGTCCGGGGAGCACCCTTCAGGCTGTCCAGGGCCGCTTCCAGGGCCTTGCGCCGGTCTTCCGGCATGAGCTGAGGCAGGTCCACCCGGTAGGAGGTGCTGATCTCCTCCCCGTCCTCGTTCATGCCGGAGAAGGTGAAGTCGACGTACCCGCGGACGGCCAGGCGCAGGCGGAGGACCAGGTTGTTGCCCTCCCAGAGCTTCCCGGTGCGCGTGCGGTACTTCAGCTCGTTGAGCTCCTTGGCCGTCCCACCCCGACCCATCCGCTTGTCGACCAGCAGCTCGGCGGCCTTGATGACCACCTTCTGCTCTTCGGGGTTGATGACGACCTCGCCGTCGTCGTCGAGCATGTAGCCGTAGGGCGGGGCGCCGGACGCCCAGCCGCCCCCGGCGATCTTCTGGATACGTCCACCCATCGTCCGCTCCAGGATGAGGGCGTGCTCGACCTCGGCCATGTACGCCAGGAGGGAGAGCTGGATTCCGAACATGTCGTCGTTCGAGTCGATGCGGCCGTCCGCGGTGGCGACGCGCACCCCGTTGTCGGTGACGTCATACACCCATCGGTGGATGTTCTTCATCGTGCGGCCGATGCGGTCGAGCTTGGCGAAGACGACAACGTCGATCAGGCTGGCCTCAATGTCAGCGGTGAGGCGGTCCAGCTCCTCGCGGTGGGCGAGCTTGCCGGACACTCCCCCGTCGGTGTAGACGTCCACGATGGTGTGCGGTGTGCCCTTGAGCTGGTAGTCGACCCACGCCCGGCACCGCTCATCTTGCACATCGAGGCCGTAGCCGTCGAGCTGCTTGGATGTAGAGACGCGCAGGTAGATAGCTACGCGCAGCTTCTTACGCTGACGCGGCAGTGTCTTGGTTGCCATGGTTCCCCTCAGTTCAATTTGCACAGTACGCACGAAGCCCCCCGAACCTGAGCAGTTCGGGGGGCGTTGCGCGCCGTGTGTAACATTAGCTGTTTCGTTCATCCTTGACCACCGGCCCGAGGAGGATGCGGGCGAGTCGCTCCCGCTCGGCCGGCGTCCACTTCGTCCTGCGCCACTCGACGCTCACGATCGGGCTGTTGCTCACTGGTGGCGCCCCTCCTCAAGGCGGGCGATCTGGTTCAGCGCGTCCTCGTAGTTCCCGGCCTCCTGGAGGAGGAGCAGGCGGAGGTCGGCGAGCTTGTTGCGTGCCCAGAGGGGCAGCACCTTCTCTCGCTCGCTGTTGAAGATGGTCGGGTAGCGCTCGATCAGGAGCCGGGGGCGGTAGCTCACGGCGCCACCCGGCCGTTCGCGTTGTAGGCGGCGTACGTGATGGGCATCAGCTCGGCGAGGTGGTCTTCCATCTTCTCGGCGACCATCTCGATCTCCCGCTGCGGGAACGAGGGGAACGCTGCACTATCACTCTTGGTGCGCAGGCCGAGGAAGTGCATCAGGCTGCGGGCGTTGCAGGTGGCGTAGTAGGAGGTGAAGATGCCCACCGGCAGGACCATGCGGGCGACCTCCTTGGCTACGCCCTGATTCAGCAGGCCCACGTAGTCCATGTAGGCGTCCTCGTAGGCACTGGTCAGGGTGTGCTCGACGAGGCGGTGCTGGTAGTCGGTGCCCGACTCGAAGGTGTAGGCGCCGGGCTTGCCCACCTGCTTCAGGGGGCGGTCCTTGGCCGGCACGTAGAAGACGGGTCGCAGCTCCCTGTAGCGTCCCGACTCCTCGTTGTACGAGTGGCCAGAGCGGTGACGAAAGTGCTCGCGCGCCACGAAGAGCGGCGCCTCGATGTAGAACGTGAACGAGGTGTGCTCGAAGGGGCTGCCGTGCTTGTCCCGCATCAGGTAGTTGATCAGGCCCTTGTCGCGGCTCAGGTCGACGATCTCGTCGTGGGAGCCCCCGATAGTGGAGACGCGGGCCGCGGTGGCGACGTCAGAGTCAGTGGCGCTGGCCTTGACGAGCTCGACGGTGACGTTGCTGCGGATCTCGACGGTGGTCACTGGGTGGGGTCCTCTCAGTAGGCGGGGAAGGCAGTCAGTGCGCCGAACGCGCAGGCGATGCCCAGGACGATCAGGGAGTAGACGAGGAAGGTCTTGAGCTCAGGCCACATCGGCGTGCTCCTCGTACTTGTGGAGCTCACCTACGTGGTGCACGCGGGTGCCGTGGTGGTACTCCAGCCACTTCAGCGTCTCCATGAGGTGGCCGGCCTCCCGACTCAGGCCGAGGCCGGTGTGGAAGACCCGCTTCGGGCGCCGGCCGCGCAGGTTGGCCCAGGCGGCGACCCCGTGGAGGGTGAAGACGTTGTCCCGGTTGAACTCGGGGTACGGGCGGGCCTGGTGGCGTCCGTAACAGATGAGGATGTCGTCGTCGTTGACCGGGTCGAGCGGTCCGATGTTCAGCGTCACTTACACACCAACCTCTCCGAGAAGGGCCAGGGCCTCGCGCGTCGAGGCCCGCAGTCGCTTGACCTCGTCACCGAGGCGTACGGCCTCGTATCCGGAGGCGCAGTGGCCGGCCCGGCAGATGTCGACCTCGTTCTTCAGGGCGTGGAGCTCGCCCACGAACCCGCCCACCTCGGGTGCCGGCTCGGCCTCCTCGAAGACGATCGAGCTCGCCTTGATGGCGTCGATGTCCACCTCGCCGGCCCGCCTCGTCTCCTCGGCGATGCGCTGGCCCTCCTGAATCCAGTCCCATCCGTTCACCACTGTCCGACCTCCTCGGTCATCCGGTTCTCGACTCGGTTCTCGTACGACGACCGCGACTCAGACGTCAGGTGCCAGCCTCCGAAGTCGCAGGCGTAGACGCGGTGCTCCAACTTCAGTCCGCGGCGTGTGCCGCTCGTGTCCGCTCGCCGGGTTCGCTTGGCCTGTGCTCGGCCGAGCGCCTTCTCTGCGTTGTGCCGGTCGATGAAGTCCCGCTTCACGCCGCACTCGCACGGCTTCCAGTTGCAGGTCATAGCTCGTTCACACCCTTCGCTCCGCCCGTCTTGCGGGTCGTCTTCTTCTTGGCCTTGATGCTCGGGTCGTCCTTGACGAACTTCGAGCAGTCGCACTCGGCCCGGTGGCACTTGCCCCGGCTGGCTCCTTCGATCGCGTGATTGGTCGGGCTGTGCCCGCACTCTGGGTTCCAGCAGTAGCCGGGCCATGAGGTCTTGCCGTCGTGGTTGGCGAGGATGATCCCGGAGGACGTCAGCGGGATGACTCGGCCGGTGCCTCCGAAGCTCATCTTCTTCGCGAAGCTCTCCGCCTCGGCGAGGGCGCCGAAGGGGCCCATGTTCAGGCCCTTGGTGCCGTCAGCCCAGACGTGGGTCAGGACGAACAGGTCCCGCATCTGGACGATCTCGGCGACCTCCTTGATCAGGGCCTTCGCCATCTGCTCGGGCCCCTCGAAGGTGGGGTCTTCGAGCAGGTCGACCACTCGCTTGATCTCGTGTGCCCTCGCGGTGATCCTCACTGGTACTCCCTCCTCTCATTCAGCGCCACTTGCACAGTCAGTCGGTTTCGATGACCCGCGCTCCGTAGCGACGGGTGTTCACGTAGGTGTAGACGTTCCAGGTGGTGCCGACCGGCTTGGCCAGGTCGACCCAGTCACCGAGGAGCTTGACCACCCAGCTCCCCCGCTTGTCTAGGATCTCGACTGCCGTACCATCAGGCAGTGCGTCGAGCTCCCGTATCGTGCTGACGTCAGTCACACTATCACGCTCGCGACAGTTGCACAAGATCCGCCACGCCGTACAGCTTCAGGTGCAAGTCCCGCACCGCACCGTCGTTGACCAGGGTGTGGTCGTAGACCCAGCCATCCAGGGCCACCTCGCTCTCGTGGACCCGGCCGAGCTTGTCCCTCGCCGGACCCACGCCGGGCCTCTCGACCCGGATCATCAGGCCGCCCCGCTCGACCACTGCTCGAGCCTCGTTGGGGAAGCGGCAGTCCGTGACCACCAGGGCTGGGGTGTCAGCGTGCTCACGGAACAGGGCGTCGACCCACACGTCGGTGCCGAGAACCTTCCGGCCTGCCTCCGTGCCGGCCCGCTGGAGCAGGGCCCGAACCTCGGGGTACGTCGTCTTCGCGTAGTCCCAGCCGGCCGCGTCGACCAGCTTCCGCAGGCGCAGGTTCCCAGCACCCCAGTGGCCGGGGATCAGGGGGTCCAGGGCCAGCAGGAATTCCTTCAGCTTGTCGGCGAAGGCCGCCCGGCTCCAGCCGTACTGCACCAGGGCCTCGGCCGCCGCATCCTTCCCGCTGCGGGCGTAGCCCGCCAGTCCGATGATCAGCTTGTCACTCATGCCGCCACCCCCACAGTCTGGGCGAGCTCGGCCGGGGAGAACTCGAAGTAGGGCTGGTTGCTCAGGTGCCGCACCTCCAGGTGCGAGAGACGCACGCACAGCTTCTCGCCGCACACCGGCACGACCTTGACCTTCTCGGGCAGTCCGCCGAAGTGGAGCTGCCACGCGACGCGGGCGGCGGTCTGGTTGTAGCCGTCGTGCGCGCACTGGCCGTAGCCACTGTTGATCACGCTGCCCTCCCACCACCAGTGGTCGTGCGTCTTCTGGACGCGGGAGTAGAAGCGCTCCTCGTCGGTGCTGCCCACGCCATGGATCGGCTCGGCCCTCGTGGCGCCCGGAGTGTACGGGCGGATCGGGGTGTCCTTGCCGACGTGCCCCCACCGGAGCACCCTGTCCCCGTGGGTCCAGCACAGCCTGGTTACCTGGCTCTTCACGTCGTTCTTGCACTGCTCGCCGGCAGTGCTGGTCACGATGCACTTCACTGGGTACCTCCTGTCATGGCGGCTTGGCATCATCAGGGCGGGGGCAGCCATCCCTCGCCAACCTCCCTTCGGAGGTTTCGCCTTGAGTCACTTGCACACTAGCGGCTGAGCGCCTTGGGTCGGTTGCCGCTCAGGTGGCCCCGGCCCAGGTCGGCGCGCTCCCCCGCGGCCCGTCCGTCCCCCCAGCCGGTGCCGGTCAGGCGGCGGCTCGGGGCGGTCTTGATCTTGGGGTGGGCCCGCTTGAAGAAGGCCGCCACGGCCTCCTCGCGCTTCACCAGGACCAGCTCGGCGCCAGCGGTGCCGGCCTCCCGAGTGGCGTCACGGAGGGCCGACTCCTCGGCCTCGTCGAGGCGGTTGCGCACCGAGCTGGCGAACCCTGCGAGCCAGCTCTTGCGGTAGGCGATGGTCGACTCGCCGTACTGCGAGCGGGCGTGCTGCACGCCGTTCAGGGCCTGGAGCTGGAGGGAGGAGAACAGCAGCTCGATCCGGCTCAGCGTCGACTCGTGGGCGTAGACCCTGACCCTGCGGTACCGCTTACGGGTCAGCGGGTCGGTCAGGGACCAGTACACGTTCCGCGCGCCGAGCGCGTGGGCTATCGCGAAGAGCAGGGACGAGCGGTCCGCCATGTACTTGCCCTTGACGTTGAAGGTGCGCTCCCCGATCTTGTCCGTCTCCGGCTTGGCGTCGGCGAGCATCGCCTGCTCGATCCCGTACTCGGCCATCAGCTCGGCCGCCTTCGCGAAGTACAGCTCGGCCTCCTCGGGCAGGGCGGCCGGGTCCTCGGCCTTGGCGAGGAGCGCCTTGATCTTGGCGAGCTTGGGGTGGGTCTGGATCTGGGTCATGTGATTCACCTCTGCGGATCTGGCTTGGCATCGTCAGGGCGGGGGCAGCCATCCCTCGCCGACCTCCCTTCAGGAGGTTTCGCCTTGTCACACTTGCACGGTCAGGTCGTCTCGCGGTGCCCGTCGAAGCAGTAGATGTAGGTGGTGTTGCCGACCTTCGCCCAGCACAGACGGTGGCCCCAGACGGTGCCCCAGTACTCGCGCTTCAGCTTCTGGTTCTCCTGCTTCCACGCCTTGCGCTTGGCCGGGCTGTTCAGCTTCGGGTCCAGGTACTTCACGTTCCCGGCGCGGTCCACCCAGTACGAGTAGCCCTTACCGTTCCCGCGCTTGGCCGCATCCCAGTAGCAGTTCCGGTCGTCGGAGTCATCCCTGCACGGCCGCGTCGGCAGGACGGGCGTCGGCACGTACTGCGTCTTGCTCGCCTTCGCGGTCGGCTTCCAGTCGGCGGCCTCGGCCGGCGAGCTGAAGAGCAGGGAGCTTCCCAGGGTCAGGAGCAGGAGGGTCAGGACGGACTTCGTTGCGAGCTTCGCGGCGTGCTTCATGGTGTGTCTCCTCTTCGGGGGTGGCCCACGGCGGGCCCTGGTGCTCGGGGTCGTACGGTGCGTAGATGTAGGACTTCAGGAGGGGGGTCTTGCCGGGGGGTGCCTGCCGGTAGATCCATGCGGCCTGGTAGGCGTCGGCCAGGAGGGCAACCCCCCACTTGACCATCTGGCTGTAACTCAGCCCGGCCATCCGGAGCGTTCGGATGTGGCGGATCAGCTCGCCGTCGACCCTCGCGCTCAACTGCCGGGGCAGCTTCTCGCTCACGCGGCCAGCTCCGCGAGGATGTCCTCCCCGAAGGGGGTGATCTCGCCGTCGTGGGTCAGGTAGCCCGCGTGGATCAGCTCGCTGGCGGTCCGGCCGTACGAGCCCTGGAGGGTCCAGGCCATGCCGCTGCGGACCAGGATGGAGAACAGGTCCAGCGTCTCGCTGTCGCCGAGCTGGCCCTCCTCGTAGGTGATCAGGTCGATGGCGATGTCCTTCATGCGTCCCATGTCTGTGCTCCTTGCGTAGGGTTGGGGGGTGGGGCGGGGCCGATCTCACCTCGGCCCCGCCCTGTCTCACTGCCGGTGGATCAGGCGGCGGTCTCGACCTCGGAGAGAAGGTTGGAGACCAGGCGGAAGGCGATCTGGAAGAGCGCGGTCTCGGCCCATCCTTCGAGGGACGTGTCGGTCGGGGTGCCGATCTCGGTCCGGTCCTCGCGGTAGGCGGCCAGGTCGACGAACTGGCGCCAGCGCTCGGGGGTGTCCAGGCTGGCCGCACCGTCGGCGACCGCGTCCTGGATCACCTCGCGGTTCCAGTGGACGATCTCGGCGAGGCTGTCGTCCGACTCCTTCAGGAGCTTCTCGATGTGCTCGATCGTCTCGTCGCGCACCCTGACCAGCAGCTTCGAGCCCGCGCTCTCCGCGTCGTCGGTGGCGGGGACCTCCGCGACCGTGGCCAGGTGGTACGTGGAGTACTTCTTGATTCCTTCGATGATGTTCATCAGCTACACCTTCACAGTTGGGTATTTGGTGGGGGCCGGAGTTCCCGGCCCCTCTTCGCTGTCGCTACAGTATCACAGCTTGCGCAGGTTGCACAACCTCAGCCGTAGCGGACCTCGTCGAAGCAGGCGACCTGGACCAGGACGTCAGCCGTGCCCGCGTCGATGTGCGCGGCGTCGATCCCGTCCTTCTCGTCGCGGTCGAGCCAGGACTGGACTACGTAGCCGTGGTACTCCTGGTTCACGTACTCCTGGTCGAGGTCGAGGAGCCTGCTGTACGCCTCCCGGACGTCGTCGGCGCTCAGGTAGTGGACCGCGTCCACCTCACGCTCGTCCCCGAAGTACGGGTCGGCGCCAGTGCCTTCGGCGATGGTCCACGCCTTGCCTTCGGGCAGGCCGGCGAACTCCTCGTCGGTCGGCTGCGTCGCCCAGTAGGTGATGCCACCCTCGCTCGCGATGTCGATGATGTCTTGCGCTGCCTGGTCGGTCACGTACGTCTTGATCTGCTCGATGCTGGGCATTCTCGGGCGTCCTCTCGGATGTGTGGGTGGTCAGGCGTTGGCGGCGATGCGGGCCACCGCGGGGGTGCCCTCGTACTTGTTGTGCCGGACGTGCTTGCGTGCGAGCGTCGTCTCTCGGTCCTTGCGCTTCGAGTCGCGGACGTGGGCGTCGTGGATGCGGAACTTGGGGGTCACTTCGGTACTCCTTGCGTCTCGTGGCTTGGCATCGTCAGGGCGGGGGCAGCCATCCCGCGCCAACCCCCGAAGGGGTTTCGCCTCGGTCAGTGCTGCATGACCTCTTCGATCTCGCGCTCCAGGCCCTCGAAGCCGTCGTCGTCCAGTGCCGCGAGCTCGTTCTCCAGGTCGTCATGGAGGTCGTCCTCGTCCAGCTCGGCCAGCTCGGCGACGGTGACGCCCTTCAGCGCGGCCATCTCCTCGTCGCTCAGCTCACGCTCGTGGGTGCTGATCTCGGTCCAGCGCACGGTGTAGGTCATGACTTCTCCGTAAGTTGTTAGGTGGCCCGGGAGGGCCGGGTGTGGCTTATGGCTTCTTGCCTTCAGTGGCTTCCGAGGAGTGGCCGCCCGGCCCTCCGGG
>NZ_JBIAIV010000037.1:0-41300 GCF_042871645.1 Streptomyces sp. NPDC005774
GAGGTACAACACCAGGCGCAGGCACTCCAGGAACGGACAGCTCAGCCCCGTCGCCTACGAGAAGCAGTCGGCTAACATGACACTCGCCGCATAACGACACGAACTGGTGTCCACTTCTCGGGGGGAACCCCCGGTCTCGGTCGTGGCTGCGGTGGGGGTGTTCCCCGGGCTTCCGCTCCTCCGTAAGTGAACTCCGTCTGCTGCGTAGCCGTCATGAGGCCGACTCGACCGGGGCCGGATCAGGTGGCTTGCCCGAAGCCCGCCCAGGTCAAGTCCTGCTCGCGCAGCGCGGTGAAGTCCACGTTCATGGGGGCTCCCCCCGACACGGTTCGGGAAGCGGTCCGGCACCTGCTCGATGCGGTCGGGCTTGGCCTCGCGTTCGGGGTCGGGGGATTCCTTCCATGCCTTGGTGCGCCGCCGACGGTGGCCCCTTCCGCGTGTGGGTACGGGAGGGGCCACCGCCCTGTCCGCGAACACGGGCCGACGTTGCGACTACTGTGCCCGGACGGGTGCCGGTGCGTAGCCGGTGGGCCGGGTGGTGAAGGTGCCGCGGCCCTGGGTGCGGCTGCGCAGGCGGGTCGCGTAGCCGAACAGTTCGGCCAGCGGGACCGTCGCGGTGACAACGGTCCCGCCCGGCCGGGTGGCCGAGCCGGTCACCCGGCCGCGGCGCGCGGCCAGATCTCCGAGCACCCCGCCCACCGCGTCCTCGGGCACGGTGACGGTGACCTCGACCACCGGTTCCAGCACCACCATCGCGCAGGCCCGCAGGGCGTCCCGCAGACCGAACCGGCCCGCCGTGCGGAACGCCGTGTCCGACGAGTCCTTCACATGGGTCGCCCCGTCGGTGAGCGTGACACGCAGACCGGTCACCGGATGACCGCCCAACGGCCCCTCGGCCAGGGCGTCCCGGCAGCCGGCCTCGACCGCACGGACGTACTCCCGCGGCACGCGCCCGCCGACGACGGCCGAGCGGAACTCGAACCCGAACCCGGACCCGGACCCGGAGTCCGGTGTGCCCAGCGGCTCGACGTCGAGCACGACATGGGCGAACTGCCCCGCCCCGCCGTCCTGTTTGACGTGCCGGTACACGAACCCGGACACCCCACGTCCGACGGTCTCCCGGTAACTGACCCGGGGACGCCCGACGTTGACGCCCAGCCCGTGATCGAGCCGGATCTTCTCCACCGCGACCTCCAGGTGCAGCTCACCCATGCCGGACAGCACCGTCTGCCCGGTCTCCGCATCGGTCCGCGCCACCAGCGAGGGGTCCTCTTCGACGAGCCGCGCAAGTGCCGACGCCAGGCGTCCGGTGTCCGTACCCCGGAGCGCCTCGAGCGCGACGGAGACGACGGGCTCGGCGACCCCAGGAGGTTCCAGGACCAGCGGGGCGGACGGCGCGCACAGGGTGGAGCCGGCGCGGGCCGACTTCAGTCCGACGACGGCGACGATGTCCCCGGCGACCGCGCGGTCCAGCGGGGCGTGCCGGTCTGCCTGGACCCGCAGGATGCGGCCGATGCGCTCGGTGCGGCCTGCGGTCGCGTCCCACACGGTGTCTCCCTTCTCGATCGTTCCCGAGTACAGGCGCAGGTAGGTCAGCCGCCCGGTGGCCGTGGCGTTCACCTTGAACGCGAGGGCGGCGAGGGGTACCGCCGGGTCGGCGACCCGTTCCCGCTCATCGCCGTCGCCGTCGTCGTCGCCGTCGTCGCCATCGTGCGTCCCGCGGACGGGCGGCACATCGAGCGGCGACGGCAGGTAGGCGATGACGGCGTCCAGCAGCGGTTCGACCCCGCGGTTGCGGTAGGCCGAGCCGCACAGCACGACAACTCCCTCACCGCTGCGGGTCAGGTCGCGCAGGGCGGCGGCGAGGGTGCCGATGCCGAGCGATCCCGTGGCGCAGAACTCCTCCAGTGCTCCCGGGTGCAGCTCGGCGACGGCTTCTTCCAGGAGCCGGCGCCGACGGTTCGCCTCCTCTCGCAGGTCGTCCGGCACGGGGCCTTCGTGGGCGGCCGCGGCAGCGGCAACGCCGTCGCCGGTCCAGGTCAGGGCGCGCAGGCGCACCAGGTCGACGACGCCGATGAAGGCGTCCTCGACACCGATGGGCAGCTGCACGACCAGCGGCACCGGGTGCAGCCGCTCGCGGATCGAGGCGACGGCGGCGTCCAGCTCGGCACCGGCACGGTCCATCTTGTTGACGAACGCGATACGCGGCACACCGTGCCGGTCGGCCTGCCGCCACACCGACTCGCTCTGCGGTTCCACGCCTGCGACCGCGTCGAACACCGCGACCGCGCCGTCGAGGACCCGCAGCGAGCGCTCGACCTCGTCGGCGAAGTCGACGTGCCCGGGGGTGTCGATCAGGTTGATCCGATGACCGTCCCAGGCGCAGCTGACGGCAGCGGCGAAGATCGTGATGCCCCGGTCGCGCTCCTGCGGATCGAAGTCGGTGACGGTGGTGCCGTCATGGACCTCGCCGCGCTTGTGCGTGGTGCCGGTCGCATACAGGATCCGCTCGGTGACGGTGGTCTTGCCGGCGTCGACGTGGGCGAGAATGCCGAGGTTGCGGACGGCGGCGAGGGGGTTGGTGTGCATCGGGTTGCGCATGGCCTGTGGCCTCTCGGTGCTCTGTGACAGGGCAGCGCGATTCCCGGACGAGACGAACGGAGTGCGGGCAGGCGAACGCCCGGGACGCAAACGCGTCCAAGACCCGAACCGTCAGCTGTGTCGTCTTGTCACGACATCCGGCGCCGGCCGCGCAGCGGGCACCGGACAGCCGAAGACACCAGGATCACCATGGACCGCGAGGAGGACCAGGAGGCCCCGCAGAACCGGGAGGACCGGGAGGACCGGGAGGACCGGGAGGACCGGGAGGACCGGGAACGGGGAGCGACAACAGCGGCGCGGACACGCACGGCCGGACTCCCCTCACTGGTCACGGATACGCGGCCTCCGTACGAGGCGCCGCGCTTGCTGATTGTCGAGTGTAAAGAGGGTCGGAGAACTAGGCCACGGCTTTTCCAGCAACGCACGAGGCCGCCACAGAGGTCAGCCGAGAGGCCGATCGGATCGGCACGGGCTTCGGGGTCGGGGCGGGTACGCGTACCAGCCGGCCGACTCCGGCAACGAGGCGGGCGAGGGCTGGGGAATCGCGGACAGTTGTGCCGTCGGGGAAAACACCCAGAACGGCTAAAAAGACACTCGTACAACCCACCCAACAAGCCCGTACGGTGACGCACCGTACGGGGGTGATGCACCGATGAGCCGCACCCTCGACACGCCGTCGCGGTGCCTCCCGGATCGCGCCTTCCCCAGCGCACCGGCAACGCGTCGAGTCATTCGCGTAACGGCAGCGAAGCAGCGGCTGTTGAACGTCCTGCGCACGGACATGAGATCCGGGCCCGACCCAACAATCCACACCGGAGAACGAGAGCGCCCCGTGAACCCGTACAGCACCACCTCACCCCCGCCCCGGCCCTGGTGGAAGACCACCCCCGCCCTGCTCGGCCTCCTGGCCCTGGTAGCTCTGATCGGGGCACTGAGCATCGGGCTCGGCCTTCTCGTGATGATCGCCGCCATGGTGGCGGTGTGGGTCCTGCCCGCATGGCGCTGGTACGCCCGGCTCGGGGCCACGGTCGGCGCGTTCTTCCTGCTGCTGATCAGCGCAGGCGTGAGCGGGCAGCTCGACAACAGTGGGACCGGCAAGTCCGAGGCCAGGGAGCAGGACGCGAAGCCCGCGGACGTCGCGAACGCCGGAGGCACGCCGTCCCCGGACGCGTCCAACACTCCTGAGGTCGCCGACTACACCGGCAAGCCACTGGACGAGGCCGAGAAGCGGGCACGTGCGGCAGGACTCACCCCTGGTCGTCACGACGCCGCCGATGAGGACCGCGCGATCATCATGCGGTCCGGATGGACGGTGTGCTTCCAGAAGGCCGACACCACGGCGAAGTCCATCGATTTCGCCGCCGTCAAGACCGGCGAGCCCTGCCCCGAGAAGGACGGCGGCCCGCTCCCGTGGCCGGCGATGCCGGACCTCGTCGGCGACACCTACACCACAGCCGTCGAGGAGCTGGCCCAGGCCGGCATCGACCTCGACCGCGTCACGCTCGACGACGTCTACCTCGACATCGACGCGCCCACGGCCGAAGAGGCCGCCGAGGAAGGCGATGAGTGGCGGGTGTGCTTCCAGGCCCCTGACGAGGACACCAAGGTCACCTCCTCGACCACGGTCCGCCTCGACCTCGGCAAGTGGACCGACGCCGACCCCGTACAGGACTGTCCGTCGGCGAAGGACACGACGTACAAGATTCCCGCCAACGACCCCGACTACAACAACAGTGACAGTGACAGTGACGACAACAGCACCACCGGGGTCGGCGGCTCGGCCGACGACAACTCCTCGTCGTCCGGCGGCTCCACCGGCGGCAGCGGCAGTGCCGGCGTCGTCCACCCGGGCTCGTACTGCTCCCCGCCCGGAGCGACCGGTGTCACCAAGAAGGGAACCCCGATGGTCTGCGGCCCCGGCTCGGACGGCCGCGACCGCTGGCACTCCTGACCCCCCGTACGCACCCGAGCGCCCGGCCGGCCCGCAGCCCCGGCCGGGCGCTGCTCGCCCCGACCGCACACGGGGCCCTCATTCCGCACACGGCGGACGACACCCGCAAGGTGCAGACCGCGGTCATCGGCCGGGCCGACTCGGACCGGCCCGTGTTCCTGCCGTACGACCATGACCACTTCGCCCTCTCCGCGACTGCCGTCACAGGCTCAGCAGCAGGTCCCGGACCGTGACGGGCTGGGACAGGAACGGGTGGTGGCCGGCGTCGAGCTCGACGACGCTGCCGGCCCGGCGGGCGAACTCGCGCTGCAGCCGCGGCGGGGTGCCCCGGTCCTGGGCGCAGACGAGGTACGTCGAGGGCACCTGCTGCCATGCGGCCGCCCCGACCGGCTGCCCGGTCACCTGCACGCTCTGCCGGGCGAGGTGATCCGCCGCCTGCGCCTGGACCTCGGGGTCGCAGTCCTGCAGGAACGTGTCCACGAGCAGCTCGGGGCGAACCCCGAAGGTGCCGGCGTCGGGGTCGACGTCGAGGAACGGGGCGGGGCTGCCGTCCCCGAACTCCGACAGGCTCTGCCCGACCTCGGGCAGGTAGCTGGAGACCATCACCAGGTGGCGTACCGACCCGACGCCCGCGGCGGCTTCCGCGGTGACGATGCCGCCGTAGCTGTGGGCGACCACAACGGTCGGCTCGTCGCCGTCCAGCAGCACCTGCCGCACCGCCGCGACGTCCTCGGACAGCCCCGGACCGCCGGCGCCTCCGGGCAGGCCCGCCTCGCCGCAGCTCGGCAGCGCCGGGGCCACGCTCGGCACCCCTCGCTCCTGCAGCAGCTCGGCGGTGCGGTGCCACCACCACGACCCGTCCCGCACGCACGCCCCATGCACGAACACGACCCTCATCGCTACCTCCACGTCTGCCTTGACTGCCTTTCGGCCAACGGTAGACGTAGCCGCCGTTACGGGAAAAGATGTCGACATGGGCAGACGACCGCAGCCGCACATCAAGGACAGGCTGCTCGACGCCTGCGCCGATTACGCCCTCGCGCACGGCCTCCCGGACCGGCTCGAGCCGCTGGCCACCGCCACCGGTACCTCGGCACGCATGCTGATCTATCACTTCGGCACCCGCGACGCCCTGTTGCGGGCCGTTCTCGGGCACGCGCGCCAACGCCAGCTCGACACATTCGGCGACCTCCTGCGGGTGCGACCCGATGAGCCCTACACCGCCACCCTGGATCGCGCCTGGACCTCGATCACCGGCTCGGACGGGCGGCCGTACCTGCAGATGTTCGGTCAGCTGCGCGAGAGCGCAGCGCAACAGTTGTGGCCCGACTTTCGGCGCACCGCCACGACCGACTGGCTCGGGCCGCTCGAGGACGGCCTGCGCAGCATCGGCCGGCCGGAGCTGGCGACGCTCGTCCTCGCCGTCATCCGTGGTCTCCTCATGGACCTCGACGCCACCGCCGACACCACCCGCACCGACCGGGCCTTCCGCGACTTCCTCGACTTCCTCGCCGCAGTCGAGCACCTGCCCAGCGGCGACGGCTCAGCCGCCCACCGCTCCCAGGCACCCGACGGCAGCAGCACGACCAGCACCGACACGGCGTCGGGCACGTAGTTCTGCATCGCCTACCGATCGCCTGAGGTCACATCTCGCGGGCACTGGAGCCGAGTGCCTCCCCGCAGCTGCGGAACATGGCCACCATCGGTGGCAACATCATGCAGCGCACCCGCCGCACGTATTTCCGTGACGTGAGCGCCGCCTGCGACAGTTCTCAGGTCGGCAGCCGCCGGCAAGGCCCGGCCGGGTCTCCCCACCAGACGGTCTGGTCCCACTCGGTGACGGTCATGCCGAACGCGGTCCGGTCGGGCGAGCCCGCCTTCTGCCACGCGTCGAGCGCGTCCTCGAGCTGGTCCCACAAGCGCAAGGGCCCGTCCTGGTGGACCGTCCAGCCAATGCCGTCGGGCTCGGTCCATGCCTGCGAGCCGGTTGCCGCGTCGACCAGGGCGAGGCTTCCCCCCGTACGAACCAACTCGGCTGACGGCGCCCCGAGCTGCGCGACGAAGAGCCCGGTCAAGTCGTCCAGCAGGTCCGGGCTCACCCATGAGTCTCGCGTGCTGCCCGGATGGGCGTAGAACGTGGGGCGAGGCGGCCGCTCGTGCGGCCGGGCGAGCATGTACGACGCCTGGTCGGTCACGAACCGGCCGTGCGCGGTTCCTTTGTCATCGAGGACGAGCCGGATCAGGCCGGATCCCAGCATCCAGCCGCTGAGCGTCGTGACGATGCTGCCGCCCTCGCGGAGCTGCCACAGCCACAACGGGGGGATGGTGCGTACGACGCACGTCGCGATCACCCGGAGGAAGGTGCTGCTGGTCATCGGCGGTCCCTGTCGGGGTGCTGGAGCTGGTCGGCGAGGGCTGCGGTGATCCGGTCGGTGACGGGATCGGGGAACCATGCGAACTGGCCGTTCGGATTGCACTCGTACCAGTGCCACCGTCCGGCGGCGTCGAGCCCGAAGTCGAAGGCGCCGTAGACCAGGCCGAACGCGTCGAGGTAGTGGTGCACGGCCGGGTCCAGGGCCGCGACTTCCGTCTCGCCCTCACCCACGACCCGGTCGCCGGCGTCCTCCGCGTCGCGGTCACGGACGCCCGCGGGGGCCGGCTCCCCTCCCCCGCGACGGACACCGCCACGCCGCTGCATGACGAGTCGGGCCGTGGCCTGCTCATCGTCATCGCCCTCGCCGACCGCTGGGGCACGGAGCCGTATCCGCCCAGCGGCAAGACCGTCTGGGCCGAGTGCGTTTCCTGAACGGCTGATCATGTCCACCGACGTACTCGATGGGGTGAGGTCGTCGTCGCTCGGGTCTCCCACCAGGAACTGGAGCAGTATGGTCGACGGTATGGCAACCAAGAAGTACACCGTCACGCTTCCCGAGGAGCTGGCCGAGGCCGTCCGGGCCGAGGTGGGTCACGGCGGGTTCAGCCGCTATGTCACGCAGGCCATAGAGCGCCGACGGGAGCAGGAACGGCTCGGCGAGCTCGTTGACTGGTTGGAGACGGAATACGGCCCCGTCACCGAGGAGGAACTGGCCACCGCCGAGGCCGAACGCCGGCAGATCGAGCACGCCCATGCGGAGCGGGTCCGCGCGGAGCGTGTCACCGAGCAGCAGGAGACCGGACAGGCCAAGGCCCATCAGGAGCGGGACGTCGCATGAAGAACGCCGTCCATCTACTCGACTCCGAGGGCCTGTCCCAGACCGTGCGTGGGGCCACCGCCATGAAAGGCCGCCTCAAGGCGGCCCAGCTCGCCGGCGTCCGCGTGATGACCACGTCGATGACCTTGATCGAGGCGTACGACGTGCGAACCTATCTCCCGGCGTGGCACTGGGCGCTCTCCCGGGTCCACGTCGAGCCGGTGACCGAGGACATCGCCCAGGAGGCGATCGGCCTGCTCAAGGAGGCCGGTCTGCACGGTCACAAGTACGCCATCGACGCGGCCCTGGCCGCCGTCGCCCTGCGCCAGCCGGGGCCGGTCACCGTCTTCACCTCCGACGAGGACGACCTGCGCAAACTGTGCGGGGACCGCGTGGTCGTCATGGGTCTGTAGATCAAAGGGGGTGGAGATCTGCGATGGACTCAGGGACTGACTGAAGCAAGGCTCCCACCGCTCCGCTCCGCGCCGTGTACGGGGTCGGGCCCAAGACAGTCTGGAGTGCCCCCTCAGGTCCCGACACTTCCGTTCTGTGCCTCGAGCCCCACCTGCACGGGCAGCGGCGGCCCCGCGACAGGGGCGGGGCCGCGGCCTGCTCGTCGTCACTGCCCTCGCCGGCCTCTGAGGCTCGCGCGATCACATCGTCATCACGGGCAGACTCACGGCAACCCGTTCCAGCCGAGTCCACAGGCTGTGTCGCTCCGGAGGTGACGGGTACCTGGAGCGGGCCAGGAGTCCCCGCCCCCCGGAGGGAAACCGCATGCTCTCCGACACGTCCCGTCCCGTCATCACCGCCACGCTCCCTGTGGTCGCCGACCACATCGGTGAGATCGCCCAGCGTTTCTACCGGCACATGTTCTCCGCGCATCCCGAACTCCTCGACGGCGTCTTCAACCGCGGCAACCAGGCGCACGGCCATCAGCAGCGGGCCCTGGCCGGCTCGGTGGCGGCGTTCGCGACGACTCTGGCGGAGACACCGGAGCGGGTGCCGGAGCAGCTGCTGAGCCGGATCGCCCACAAGCACGCCTCGCTCGGTATCCGCCCGGACCAGTACCAGATCGTCCACGACCACCTGATGTGGGCGATCGGCGACGTCCTGGGCGATGCGGTCACGGAGGAGGTGGCCGCGGCCTGGGACGAGGTGTACTGGCTGATGGCCAACGCCCTGATCAACCAGGAGCGCGGCCTCTACAGCGCCCGCGGGGTCCGGCCGGAGACGGTCTGGCGGGACTGGCGGGTGGAACGGAAGATCAAGGAGACCGACGAGGTGGTCACCTTCGTGGTCAAGCGGAACGACGACCGCCTGGTGAAGACCTCACTGCCGGGCCAGTACGTCACCGTCCGGATGCGGATGCCCGACGGGAAGCTCCAGCCGCGCCAGTACAGCCTGACCCGCGCCGACGACGGCGAGCACCGCCAGTTCTCGGTGAAGCGGGTGCGCGGCGAGGACGGCGACCCCGACGGCGAGATGTCGGCGCTGCTGCACGACTCCGTCGAGGTGGGCGACCTCCTGACGCTGTCGCTGCCGTACGGCGACGTGGTGCTCGACGACTCGGGACGGCCGGTGGTGTTCGCCAGCGCGGGCATCGGGATCTCCCCCATGGCGGGCATGCTGTCGCACCTGGTCGCGGCCGACTCCGGACTGTCGCTCACCGTTCTCCACGCCGACCTCGACGAGGCGTCCCTCCCGCTGCGGCGGCAAGTGGTCAACGACGTACTGGCGCTGCGGGACGCGCGGATGTACCTCTGGTACGAGAAGGACGCGCACAGCCTCGAACCGGTGGCCGGCGTCTTCGAGGGACAGATGGACCTGACCGCCGTCGACGTCCCCGACGACGCCCTCTACTACCTGTGCGGGCCGCTGCCCTTCATGCAGGCCGTACGAAGCCGGCTGATCGAGCAGGGGGTCGCCCCGCGCGACATCCAGTACGAGGTCTTCGGCCCCGACCTGTGGCAGGCCGACCTGGACTGACCGCCACTGCCACGCCATCACGGCCACGCCCCTTCCGCCGGTTCCGGCGGGAGGACGTGTCAGCAGGTTCGGGCCTCACCGGGGGACGCCGTCGAGCGCTGTGCGGCAGAATTGACGGCTCACGACTCCACGCGACTCGGGGCCGGCCCAGCTCTCTACCGAACCCGGAACGGTTCAGTTCCTTCAAGGCGGTACCAACAAGGCATCCCCGGCGGGGCGTTCGCCGGCGGCGTCGGACGGGTACGCCCGCCCATACTACATCTGAGCGGCCCTCACTCATGACCGGCTGCGCGGTGCCGCCGACCTGGCGCTCGGCCTGCCCCGTCAGCGACCCTCGACACCACTCGCGGCGAGGACGGGCTGGACGCATCGGTCGGGGCGCGTTGGACGTTGCTTACACGCCCGGCTGCCTGTCCTTCTGCGAGATGGCGCGTACTGCCGGGACGAGGCCACCGCCTGCGCCTCCCCCGCCCATCCGGGCGGCACGGCCCGCAACGCCCTCCCCGGCATCGACGCGGCGACGGCCGCCCGCCTCCTGGAGCGGGGCGCCCTGGTCAACGGCGAGCCGCTCGCCGAGTTCCGCATCGCGATCGGCACGGCACGAACGGTATGGGCGGACGTCGATGGCGGTACGGCGGCGGGCGGCGCTCACCCGGGCGGGGCGCTTGGATCCGGTGGTGCTCACGAGAGCATTTTCCCCTCTCTCGCAGTGCCGCAGTACGGGGCCGGGAGTTGTTCCGCGGTCACCCGGAGTTGTATCCCCACCGGGCGTTGCCGTCCTTGCCCATGAAGCACTTCGCGGGCCGCCCGTCGGTGGTCGTCGCGAAGGCACCGACGGGGGAACAGTACTGACCGAACTGGACGCCGGGCCGGCTCCCGGTGCCGCCGGTGCTACCGCCCGAGGTGCCGGAGGAACCCCCGCTGGAGGAACCGCCGCCGGACGAGCCGCCACTGTTGCTGCCGCCTGTGGTGCCGCCGCCCGAGCTGGTGCCGTACGAAGGCTGGGGTCGCGGCTCGGGCTCGGGATTGGGCTTCGGCTTCGGCTTCGGCTTCGGGCTGGGTTCGGTGCAGGGGTCGCTGGGGCCGATCAGCCACAGGTCGATCTGTGTCCCGGTCGAGACCTCGGTGTCGGGCTCCGGCTGTTGCCGGCACACCTGCCAGTCGGTCAGGTCCTGCAGCCCGTCGTACAGACGCTTGCCGGTGTGGGCATGGAAGTAGATCACGTGCTCGAGGCCGAGGTCGCCGAGAGCGCGGGAAGCATCGTCGACCTGCTCGCCGACGAGGTCCGGCATGACGATCCGGCGGGGGCCGTGCAGCCGGGTCGGACACTCCTCCTGCTCCGGAACTGCGTACAGGGTCAGCGTCCTGGCTGATGGACGGACCGTCTCATCATGGGACGGGCTCTGGAAGCAGACCTGCCAGCCGGTTGTAGTGGTCTTCACAGGCCGTTGGTCAGAGGAGGCATCGGCTGCCGACATCGCCTGCCACGGATGCCGGCCGACCGACGCAGCCGCTGTGGCGAGAGAGGTCCCCTTGAAGTCGGGAACAGCCAGAGCGGTTTCAGGCTTCTGGGCCACGGTCTCCTTCTCGCTGGAGCCCGGGCCCAGAACGGCGAAGAGGGCTCCGAACACGGCTGCGATCATGAACACAGGGTGTCGGCTTATCCAGGTGGAGAGCCGCATTCCGCGGCCGGGGCGCAAGGGGGAGCCGAGGGGCAGGATTTCGCCCATGGCCATGAGGAGCTCGCCCCTCGGGTCGAGTTTCGAGCCCCACAGCTTGTACGGATGCCCGAGGACGAGGACATCGACGGAGTCGGACATGCCGTAGGTGCGGCGGAGGATCCGCAGGGGCGCGGGGACGCGGATCGCTATGGGCTTCAGGATGTTCCGCAGAAGGATGAGGCCGTCCCTCGCGAGCACGACACAACCCCAACCGTTGCGGTAGATGGCCAGGACGTCTTCCTGTGGTCCCAGTTCTCCCAGCAGCACCTTCGCCTGTTCGTCGGACAGGGAGATGCTCTCACCAGCGGCGGCTCTGGCGGTGCGCCGGTCCATGGCCAGCAGATCGGACAACGGTTCTCCAGCCCTTTCGACGAGTTCTTTGGACGTGTCGAGCTGTGAGCCCCGGAGGCCGGTACGCCGCCCCCTCACAGAGACACGTCCCGCGCCGCCGGACGCCGTGCGGGAGGCACTGCGCGACAGTTACCGACATATGGAGATGTTAACGGCTACCGCTCCAGGCCCCGACACCAGGAGGAGTCACCGAAGACACTCGCGACTTGCGCCGATTCCCCGGAGTCATCCTGCTCGTCGCCGGCACGCGACCTCGACCCATACCGTCGGACGGACGCCCCGCGGCCCACATTGGCAAGGCGTCCGTCCGACGGCGACTGTCGCAGGTCGAACTGGTCACGCAGCAGAGCTACATGGAGCCGGAGTGTGCGGCCGTCCAGGAGGGTTTCCAGGACCTGGACTCCGTCGTGGTTGAGGAGCTGCCGCAGGACGGCCGCGAAACCGTCGCCCCGCGTCGGCGGCAGCCCTACGCGCTGGGCGAGGGCGGCGACCGGGAGGGCGCCCGCGTCGACGAGTGTCGCGAGCGCCTTCCTGATCTGTTCCTGTGGCGCCTTGTGGGCCAGGAGCCCGAGTTGGGAGTTGGGCCTGGTAGGTCTCCGAGGCGAGGATCCCGTTGACCAGAGTCTCGTCCGGGGAGACCAGGGTGGGAGTGACGAGCGTGTCGTCGCCGCCCGCCGTGCCGGTTACCGGGAAGAGCGTCTCGTGGTTCTCCGGCAGCTCGGGCTGCCTCTTCTTCGGCCCGCGCGAGAGCAACGGCGAGTTCTGCATCACACCGACACAGGCGATAAGAGCCGCCCGGCTGGTGACACAGTCGGGCAAACCGCCCGTCACGTGGCGTCGTAAGCCAGTTCCGCCAAGGCGAGCGCCTGCTTCAGGGTCACTTCGTCACGAATCTGAATGTTCACCCTGTAGCGATAATTTCCCTTGGTGAGCGGATAGGCGTCCGGTGCCAGCTCCGCGATCTCGTCACTGTGCTGCAGACGAAAGTTGACCACGCCCGTCGACGCGAAGACATAGGCGAAGCCACCGTACTGGCTGCCCTTGCGGCGAAGCCTGAGATAGCCCGTGTAGTCGAGCGGATCACCCTCCTGCCACGTCTTACGCTTGATGCCGTGGACTCCGACGCTCTCCCAAGCCCCGGCTTCCGCCATGAAGTCGATGAACTGCTGAGCAGCCGGATTCAAGGCGAGCTGCTCCTTCACCGTCTCCTGGCCCTCCGCAGCGACTCCCGGCACGTCGCCGTCGATGAGCCATCCGAAGTCGACGTCGTCATCGCTGTCGGGGTCGGCGACCACCCGAGGCACCCGGCGCGCGGTGTCGACCGTGCCGGGCCACTGCTGGACAAGCTCGCGGACCACCTCGGACGCGTCAAACTCCTGCGGCGTGCCCTCGAAGCAGAAATAGGTGAGCTTCACGGGTCCCCCTCCCGTTGCACAAAACGTGTTGGAGCGGACACCCTACGCCCGGCAACGGACGCAACGGCACCGCCGCCTGCACTCGTACGGTCAGACCTCGGCCGCGAACGTCACGAACTGGGCCCAGCCGTCCCGGCCCACGGCGAAGCACGGACGCGTGAGGTCCTTGGAGTCCCGTACATGGATGGCCTGCTCGCTGGCGGCGACCTCCACACAACTGTCACCCTGTGCGCTGCTGTAGCTGGACTTGAACCAGCGGAGTTCGGACGTGCTCATAGCGCTCCTCGAATCCGTTTCAGCAGGCCCACGGAGTCGTTCGGGGAGAGGGCCTGCGAACGCAGTCTTGCATAGCGCGCATGCAGTCGGCTGACCTGTTTCGAGTCAGTGATCAGCCGACCGTTCTCCTGGCCTTCCGAGTATCCGCGCCAAGTGCCATCGGGCGTTTCCAGCAGTTGGATCGACCCCGCCATGCACGCATGGAACTCGGCGTCCGCAGGCATGATCTGCAGAGTTACGTTCCTCGGCGCAACCGTCCGCAGGACGTGGTCAATCAGGTCGCTGGTCACCTCGGCACCCCCGAGACGTCGCACGAACATCGACTCCTCAACGATGAAGTCGAAGGTCGTATTGGGGTACTCCACCAGAAGGTGCTGCCGTTCCAAACGCGCCTGCACCGTGGCTTCCAAGTCCTCGTCCGACATGGGCGGGATGTCGTTGTCGCACAAGGCCCGCATGTACCCAACTGACTGCAACAGCCCAGGCACCAGCCGGCACTCGTACGTCCACAAGCTCACCGCCCGCCGCTCCAGCCTCGCCCACTGCCGGAACCAAGCCGCCAGCCCCGCCTCCCCCCGCGTCAGGAACCGTGCCGAGTTTCGCAGCGCCCCCGTGTCGCCCAGGGCCTCCTCCGCGCGCTCCACGAACGACAGGTCCGGCATCCGCCGCCCCAACTCCACCGACTCCACAGTGTGCTTGGAGAACCGCACGATCTCCCCGAACTGCGCCCGGCTCAGCCCCGCGTGCTCACGCAACGCCTGGACGACGGCCCCGAACGTCCGCAGACTGTCCGACGGGTCCGGTTCCCGCTCACACTCCCCGCCCGGCACCGCCGGTCCGGCATGATCAGTCGTCGTCATGAGGCCACCTCCAGATGCGTGCACCCGCGCCAAGTCCCCGCGATCAAGGGAATCCAGAGTGGCCGACTTGAATTCGTACTGTCCACCGAACGCATCCGTACGCTGACTCAGCGTACGGAAGAGGTGACCTTTCGCGTCCAGCGCTGGCGGCGTCGGTAGGGTCCGACCATGACATACATAGTGACCCTCAGCCCGGACCAGCTGGACGACAACGAAGACGACTGGCTCGTCTCGGAGCGTTTCACTAAAGGACTGCCCACAGGACTCGACACATCCGACACCGGTACCCGGTTAGCGCTCCTGGTCTGCGACAACCGCGCGCGTCCCGCGAAAAAGCGCCGCAATGGGTTCGCCGAACATGGCCGCTTCATCACCTGGATGGGGTCGGTCCAGCAGTTCAACACCGTGGGGCCGGTCGACAGAAGCATCACCATCCAGCCCATGCGCAGATGTCCGAAGCCGGTGCCTCTGGACGGTCCCGACGGAATCCTCGCCTCCCTGCCCTCAACACACCGGGCTCACATGGAGCGGGCCCTCTCCGAAAGCGCGGGCCACTGCGGTATGACGACCTGGCAAGCTCTGCAGGAAGCACTCCTGAGACGTCATCCCGAATTGGCCCGGTACATCGACTGGCTGCTCGCCCATCTCGACCCGCTCGTCTTCAACGTCGAGGACGCGGCGGACCGCGCGTGGCAGGAACAGAAGGACGCGGCCCAGTCCCTCACTCGGGTGACCGACTTCCCGAACTCCGCACTGTCGGCCTGGGGACGCCCCGCCTCACGGGACGAACCGTACCTCGCGGGGCTCATCCCGGACCCTGTGGAGAACAGCCTGATCGACCACGACGTACGAGTCGGGCTGGGCGGCGAGGGTTCCCTCTTCGACGACTGGCGACAACGCAATGACGTGCGGTGCGACATCCACGTGCTGGAGGACTCCACGGGACGCCGTCTCGAGGTCGTCAACGTGAATGCCACCCCGGTCGAGCGCCGGTTGGGCACGGACATGATCTACTACCACCACCCCACCCACAGTTTCGTCCTCGTCCAGTACAAGCGCCTGCATTCCCGGAGCAAGGAGTACCGGGTGAACAAGCAACTCCTGGACCAGATGGACCGCTTGGAGCAGGTTTCACGGCTGAGTTCAGAACCCGTCCGCTCCCACGAGTGGCGGCTTTCCCAGGATGCGTGTTTCCTGAAGTTCGCACACTGGCGGAACGGGGCGGCTTCCAGCACAGAGCTGGCCCACGGCATGTACATCCCCCTCTCCTACGCCCGCGTTCTCCTGGAGGACGACTGCACCCTCGGACCGAAGGGTGGGCGCATTTTCAGCTACGAGAGGGCGGCCGGCTACCTCGTCGGCGCGGAGTTCGCGGAGCTGGTGAAACTCGGCCGAGTCGGAACCGTGGGAACCAGCATCGAACAGTTGCGGGACTTCGGGCTGCAGCGTGCCCGCGAGGGGTACAGCGTCGTGCTGGGTTTCGAAACGAGCGAGGAGACGCCCCGTGCCCGGGCCACACGCGTCCGTCAGCGCAGCGCGAAGAAGCGGCCGAAGGTGATCTCCTACTCCCCGCCGGCCCCGCAGCAGCCGTCGTCCGACGCTCCGGGTTCCTGATCCGTGGCAAAGCCACAGCGGCCGCCCACGCTCCCGTTCCGTCCTGGCGGCCGCAACGGACAGATCGTGGCCGGATCCAGCAGGCGTTCTTGAAGCTGCCCCTGTCGTCCACAGATGATGTTCACAGTTCCTCGCGCAGCCACCCGTCCGGCAGGGTGTTGGTCCCGCTGCGAGTAGGGGCACCGGGCGATGGACAGAACGGGGACGTCACAGTGCTGCGCGGGTACCGAACCGGTCGGCGGGAGGCCTGCTCCTCATGAGGAATCGTCTCCAGGTCGTACTCCAGGTTCTGCTGGCGCTGGTGGCCTGTCTTCTCGGTATCGCCACCAACTACGCCACGAGCACCGACGAGGCGCCCTGGCTCCTGGAGGCCATCCGGCAGGCTGCCGTGCCCGCCATCGGGCTGCTCATCGTGGCAATGGTGGTCGGCCAGGTCGTCGTGTACCGGCTGGAGAACCCGGCGCCCGCGCCGTCGGAGTGGCCTCGTGACCGGATTCCGTACCCGGGGCTGGACGCGTTCGGCGAGGACGAGACGGCCGTCTACTTCGGCCGGGAGGCGCAGGCCGCCGAGCTGACGCGCCGGCTGCACGCCTCCGCGCCCCGCCCCGCCGACCGGTTCCTGATGCTGACGGGAGCGTCCGGCAGCGGCAAGTCGTCGCTCGTCCGGGCCGGGGTGATGCCCCGGCTGCGCCGACGCCGGTGGACGATCGTGCCGACGTTCTCGCCGGGTTCGAACCCGCTCCATGCCCTGGCCGCGTCCCTCGCGGCGGCCGGTGGCGGCGGGGAATCGGCCGACACGGTGCTGCGGCGGTTGCGGCAGGGGCCGGAGAGCCTGGCGGCCGAAGTGTCGCGGTTGCGCAGCGGGCAGTTCCGGCGGGTGCTGCTCGTCATCGACCAGTTCGAGGAGCTTGTCACCCTCGCGGGCGAGCGGGAACAGGCCCAGTTCCTGGAAGCGCTGCACGCGTGTCTGCGACAGGAGCCCTCCGTCCGGGTCCTGGCTACGTGCAGAGTGGACCTGCTGGGACGGCTGCTCGGGACCGGCCACGCACCGTTCCTGCAACATCCGGTCGCCATCGGCACGTTGAGCCGTGCGCAGCTCGTCCAGGTGGTGGAGCGGCCGGGTGCGCTGGTGGGCATCTCGTTCGAGCCCAGCCTCGTCGAAGTCATCGTGGACGACACCGGTACGGACGACGCGCTGCCCCTGCTCGCCTACCTCCTCCAGGAGCTGTACTTCGCCTGCGGCCCTGGTGGCACGGTCACCGAGGAGATGTATCGGCAACTCGGTGGCGTGGTGGGGGCGCTGGCCCTGCAGGCGGACAACACGGTGGCCGCCCTCGGCACTCCGGGCGGCATCGAGTTCGCGCTGCGGGTGCTGCTGAAGTTCGTCACCGTCGAGGAACGGGATCTCGCCCGCCGCCCGGTGCGGTTGTCCGAGCTGACCGATCAGGAGCAGTACGTGGTGGACGCGTTCATCGAGGCGCGCCTGATCCGTTCCTACGCCGCGGAAGGAACCGCTGGAAACACGAACGGCCACCGGGACGCGTACGCGGAGGTGACGCACGAGGCGCTGTTCCGGCAGTGGGCGCCCCTGCGCCAGGAGGCGGAAGCACGGGCGGAACGGCTGCGGGAGCGGGCCGAGCTGGAGCGGTGGGCCGCCGACTGGGAACGGTCCGGGCGCAGCGCGGACTACCTACTCACTGGTGAGCGCCTCACCGTCGCCCAGCGGTGGCTGGCCGCGTTGGAGGAGGCCGGGCAGGCGTCGGCGCCCGCCCGTGCGCTCGTCGACGCCTCGCAGCGCCGGGACCTGGCCTTCCTCGGCCGTGTCTCCGACAGCATCGGCCGGCAGATGCTCGCGAGTGCGGAAACCGAGCCGGAGCGGGCTCTGCTGCTCTCCCTGGCCGCGCTCGGTGAGTGCGCGCCGACACCGGCCGCACGGCGGGGACTGATGACGGCGCTGGCCGCGAGTCACCTGCAGACCCGGCTGGACGGGCACACGGACACGGTCACGGAGGTCCACACAACGGCACCAATCGCATGATGACGCGCTAAGGTTTGCAGCTCACGGGACATCCATTGACAGATGTGCCGGTTACTGAGACGTCAGCGGGGTTGGCCGAACCAGGCAACCTGGCTACACGCTGAGGCGGTCCCGGTCATGGTCCGGCCGATGATCAAGCGCTTCTATTCCAAAGCGGTACTGAGCGCCGCGAAGGGACTACCCTTCGTCGGGAAGTTCCTCCTGCAGCGCAACGTCATCAAGATCGGTATCCCCGTGGTCGGCGTTCCCCTCGCGGTGGTGTTGAACCGCTATACGACACTTCTCGCGGGCCGGCACGCGCAGGCCGTCTTCCGTAACGAGGCGCGGGTGATCGAACTCGCCGAGAATCTGAGCAAGAGCAGCCGGCACCCGCAGTTGATGCTGTGGGTCGCATGGCTCGTCATCAGGGCGAACCACAAGATGGCCGACGATGAGACGCTGTTGATGCGGCACCTGGTGAGGGTGGTCCGGGAGCAGCATCAGGTGGTCGACGAACAGCTCGCTCAGGTTGTCGACATCGACCCCGCCGAGGTGTGGCGGCGCATAGACGCCGAGCCGGGGAATCTGAGCGACATCCTCGACGCGGCCGAGCGGGTGGCCGCCGTGGACGGTGACGTCAACGCGCGCGAGAAAGCCGTCATCTCCGAGCTTCGGGACCGCTGCGGCCGAGTCTGACGCCGTCCTGCGCCACCGAAGATCGCGGTGGCTCGGTAGTTCTACCGGCCACCGCACTCTCCACCAGGCGCCTCCGTACGGTGACTCCCCGTACGGAGGCGAGCTGCTGGCACCCGGCGCCTCATGCCCATCACCGTGCTCCCATGAACGCAGCAACGACCCAGCTCCCCACAGCTGTACAGACCTTCGCACAGCAGTTGTCGTCCACGCGTCGGGGTACCCGTCTCGCCCGGCTTCTCACCTACGAGCAGTTGCGCGCCTGGCAGACGTCACCCGGTGTCACCGATCGTGCCGAACAGATCGTCGCGGAACTCGCCAGCAACGCGGTACTGCACGGCCGCGTCCAGGGACGAGACTTCCGCCTCACCCTCACCCACGACCCGGCCGCCGGCATCCTCCGCATCGCGGTCACGGACACCCGCGGGGACCGGCTCCCCTCCCCCACGACGGACCTCGCCATGCCGCCGCACAGCGAGTCGGGCCGCGGCCTGCTCATCGTCATCGCCCTCGCCGACCGCTGGGGCACGGAACCGTATCCGCCCGCCGGCAAGACGGTTTGGGCCGAGTGCGTGGGGTGAAGAGGCAGCCGGGCTTCGTGTCAGTGGCTCAGGCTGCTTGAACGGGCCACTGACTGTCCACGACGTCGCTGCTGTCCTGCCCGGGCCGCTCGGCTCTGCGCGCTGTGCGCTTCTCCATTGCCGTGGCCGAGGCCGGTGTCAAGCCGTGGTGAGTTCCCGTTCCACCCCTCCCGCCAGTTCCCGCAGCTTGCCCCTCGTCTCCGGGTCCGTCGAGTAGACGCAGGCGCCGTTCGCCGGCCCGGCCCGGCCCGGCCCGCCATCAGTACGCCACGCGGCGCGCCCGGACTCCCGGGTGGGCCTTCCATCGGCCGACAGTCCCATGATGGGACGTTCACCCGGGCCGGCTACTCCCCGCGCTGTACAAAGCGGGAAGTACCCGGTCGGCAGAAACCTTCTGATGTCCCTTCCTCATGCCGGCGAAGGCCCCACCGCTTGGTGCCGCCAGTGCGGTCGGACGTCTGCCGGATGGCAGCAATCCCGGTGTGGTGGTGGGAAATACCCGGCAGAATGTCGTGAGAGCGGTGAGCAAGGGGGATGAGTGATGAGTGCGGCGTTGGTGGCGCTTGCGGCTGCAGTGATCGGGGGCGGGGTTTCCCTGGCGTCGGTGTTCCTTACGCAGCGCGGTACAGAACGTGGTTGGGTCCGTGAACATCAGCGGATCGAACGGCATCGCCGGGAGGACCAGGTCCGTCAGTGGGACAGCCGATTGCTCGAGGAACGGCGCGCCGCATACACGCGGTTGAACGCTACAGCGCGAGCAGCCCGGGATGCCCTGGCGGGGTGCATGCATGATCTGCGCCGGGTCGGCACCCTGGACGAGGTGAGGAGAGCGGAACTGGAGGAGCGTTGGGGCACCTACGTCGTCCAGCACGCGGAGTCCCACATGATCGTGTCCGATGCCGTACTGCCCGTCCTGGGGGCTGCCAACGGTTCGCTGCGGAAGATCTACGGGCTGGTCAAGCGTCTGGACGCGGGGCAGCCGAGGCCGGAGGAGAGCGTCGAAGAATTGAGCCGACAGGTGGACAGCCTCTGGAACCGGCTGACCGGTCTACGGGATGAGATGCGCCGTGACCTCGGCGTCACCGCACGCGTGGAGCCGCTGAACAGGTAAAGGAATGAGGGCGACTTGGGCAGACGGCCCGGTGTGCAGCTCTTGTCGGTTCAAGAGTCGTACAGCCGTTTATCGGGTATCGGGCCTCTGACCTGTCTGCGCGACCTCGACGTCCTCGACGAATCGCTGGAGGTCCGCATCGGCATCACCCCCGGCGTGGCGCCCCTCGCCCATCACGGCACCGTCGTCGGCTGGAGCCTCACCGATCCCGCGCGCCATCTGACGACCACCTGTGCCTCCCCCGATCCCGCCCCGCCCCGCAGTCCCCGACAACCCGCTGGCTGCTCAGTGCCTGCCTGGACCTGATCACTGATCCGCTGCTCGAAGAGGTGCAGGACCGCGAGCCGGCCGCCCTGGCCCGGCTCCTGGAGATCCACCGGGCCCTGCGCGCCCAGCGCGAGGACCGGCACCGCGCTGATGCCCTGCTCTCGCTCATCGGCAACCTGGTGGAGGACCACGGGACCGGTGACGGTCAGCCGAGGAGGCTGACCCGCACCCGGCGCCCGGGGCGGTGTCCCGGCGCTGGTCGGCGTGCTGTGATCCGCCGGGCGCGGTCAGGGCACGCGGATCGCCGAGATGTCGAACTCGAGCTCGATCTCCTCGCTGACCATCAGGCCACCGGTCTCCAGCATCGCGTTCCAGGTGAGGTCCCACTGGGTGCGGTTGACGAGGGCTGTGCCGTCGAAGCCGATCCGCTCGACGCCGAAGGCGTCGACCACCAAGCCCGTGTAGAGGAGGTCAATGGTGATCGGATGCGTGCGGCCCTTGACGGTGAGGGCGCCCGTCATCCGGAAGCGGTCCGCACCGATCTGCTCGGTGTAGGTGCTGCGGAAGTCGATGGTCGGGTAGCGCTCGACGTCGAGGAAGTCGGTGCTGCAGAGGTGACGGTCGCGCTGCGCGACGCGGGTGTCGACGGTGGCCGCCCGAACGACCACCCCGGCTCCGGAGCATTCCGGTCGTTCACCGTCCAGGAGAAGCCAGCCGTCGAAGCCGGTGAAGCTCCCTCGGACCCGGGTGACCATGGCGTGCCGGGCGGCGAACCCGATGGTGCTGTGCGCCTGGTCGAACAGCCATTCCCCGGAGATCTGGGCCAGGGAGGGGTCGGCAATGAACGTCCGGGCGCCTGCGCCGGTCTGCGGAGCTGGTGACGGTGTCGGCTTGGTGTCGGCAGACCGTGCGTTGCGGAAGAGCGAGCGGAGGACCATCAGATCTCCCGGTGAGGGGGCATGACAGCCGCACATACGGCTTCAGGAGACCGCCATTCAACAGGTGTAGGGCACATCAAGACGATCTTGGCCGGATTCTTTCTCAAGTTGAGATCTTCGGCGTGGGCCGGGACCGGCGGTGTGGCTGGGGGCCGCGACTTCGACGGTCCGCCGGCTCGCCGCCGCGCGCCCCGCCCCCTCAGCCGTGGCAGGACCCGGTGCCTTCCGCCGGAACGGCGCTTCAGCCGTTCCCGGCGAGGAAGGCCTCCACCTCGTCGCGGCGGGCGAGCGAGGGCTGGGCGCCCGCTCGTGTGGTGCTGATCGCGGCGGCGGCGCAGGCCCAGCGGGCCGCCTGTTCGAGGGTGCGGCCCTCGGCGAGGGCGACGGCGAGCGCGCCGCAGAAGGAGTCACCGGCGGCGGTGGTGTCCACGGGCCGGACACGGAACGCCGGGATGTGCAGGTGCGCGGTGCCTTCGAGGAGGAGGACCCCGTCGCCGCCGAGCGTGACGATCGCCGCGCCGGCCCCGGTCAGCTTGCGGGCGGCGGCGACGACCTCGTCGATCGTCTCCGGCACGGGCGTGCCGGTGAGGGCCGCCAGTTCCGTGCGATTGGGGACCAGCACGTCGACGTGGGGCGGGGGGACGGCGCCGGCGACGGCGGGGGCCGGGTTGTGGAGCACGATGCCGCCGGACAGTCGCGCGGCGGCGTGGTTGGCCTCGTCCGGTACCTCCTGCTGGAGAACGGTCACGGTCGCCTTGCGCAGCAGGTCCGAAGCGGTCTCGCAGTCGGCGGCGCCCACGCGGGCGTTGGCACCGGGGCTGACGATGATGGTGTTCTCGCCCGCCGGGTCGACGGCGATCAGGGCGCGGCCGGTCGCCACGCCCTGGGTGCGGGTGATGTGCGTGGCGTCCACGCCCTCGTTCCGGACGGCGTCGAGCATCACGTCGGCAGCGTCGTCCTCGCCGACCCGGCCGATGAAGGCGACGTTCCCGCCGAGCCGGGCGGCGGCGACGGCCTGGTTGGCGCCCTTGCCGCCGGGGTGCTGGGCGATGTCACCGCCGAGGACCGTCTCGCCCGGCACGGGGTGCTGGGGAACCGGTGCGACGAGATCCAGGTTGAGGCTTCCGACGACTGCGATCACTGTTCCACCTCTGGAGTGCGGGTACTGCCGGTGTCCTCGGTGGAGGACGCGCGGGGTGCGCTGGAGGCGCGTACGACGAGTTCGGGGGCGAGACGGACCGACCGTCGCGGCCCGTCGTTCCGTCCGGTCAGCCGATGGCCGAGCAGGTGCACGGCTTCGGCGGCCAGTGCGCGCACGGGTTGGCGGACGGTGGTCAGGGCCGGGTCGGCGAGGTCCGCCATGGGGATGTCGTCGAAGCCGGTGACGGCGATGTCGCCCGGGACGTCCACGCCGAGTTGTCGCAGGCGTTGCAGCGCGCCGAGCGCGACGAGGTCGTTGGCGCAGACGATGGCGTCCGGACGGGACGGCAGGATCCGGTCCACCGCGGCCCGCCCCCACTCCAGCGAGAAGTCGCCGAGTTCGACCCGTCCGGAGCCGTGCGGGAGCAGGGCGCCGGCCTCGGCTTCGTACGCCGCGAGCCGCTCGACCGCCGCCGAGCCGGTTCCGGCGGCCCCCACGAAGCAGACCCGGCGGCGGCCGGTGGCGACCAGGTGGTCCAGGACCAGCGCCATACCGGTGGCGTTGTCGGTCGCGACCGAGTCGGCGATGCCGGGGCCGCAGCCGCGGTCCAGCAGCACCAGCGGCACGTGGGCCGCGGCCTTCGCCACCGCGTCCCGGCTCTGCTTCTCGTCGACGGCGATGATCAGCAGGGCGTCGACCTGCCGGTCCAGGAGGTCGGTGATCCGGGCGGCCTCGACCTCCGGGTCGTCGTCGCAGTCGGCCAGCAGCACGGCACGTCCCTCGGCGTGCAGGGCGTGCTCCACCTCCCGCACGAGGGAGGGGAAGAAGGGATTGGTGATCTGCGGCAGGACGAGACCGACGGTGCCGGTGGAGCGGCTGCGCAGGGCGCGGGCGACCTGGTTGGGCCGGTAGCCGAGTTCCTCGGCCGCCTCCCGTACCCTGCGGGCCGTCTCGGCCCCGACCGGACGGGTGCCGGCCAGGACCCGGGACACCGTGGCGACGGAACAGCCCGATGCGCGGGCCACCTCTCTCAGGGTGACGTCGGTCACGATGCGGCCCCCTTCGTTCGGTTCGGCTGCGCTGGGCTCGGCTGGGCTCCACCGGGCTGGAAGCGGCCTCCCGGAAACAATTTCGGCAAACGTTACCACCGGGAAATCACCGAATTCCGGCTCGCGCACATCGAAGTATGTGATGTCCGACATTGACAACAGCGAACGCTTGGGTGAAATTTCTGGAGAACGTTTTCCCACGCTATGGCCAGGGACGCGGGCAGCGATGCCGGCTTCTGTGGCCGGCGACAGCGATTCCGTACGTGTCGATGCCCCGGCAGCGCGGCGGAGACCGCTGCCACCTCCGGCGCCGGACACGTGAGCCGACGCACCCTCCGTAGTGGCCCGCCCGCGGCCGCCGCTGTGGAGATCCACCTCCTCACAGACCCGCTAGAGCGAAGGGGCTCTTCCGATGACCAGGAAAATCATCCTCGACTGCGACCCCGGGCACGACGACGCCATCGCACTGTTGCTGGCGCACGGCAACCCCGACATCGACCTGGTCGCCGTCACGACCGTGGTCGGGAACCAGACGCTGGAGAAGGTGACCCGCAACGCCCTGTCCGTGGCGCGCATCGCCGGGATCACCGGCGTGCCCTTCGCCGCCGGCTGCCCGCGGCCCCTGGTGCGGGCCATCGAGACGGCACCGGACATCCACGGCGAGACCGGTCTGGACGGACCCGTGCTGCCCGAGCCGACCCTCGAGCTGGACCGCCGGCACGCCGTCGACCTCATCATCGACACGGTGATGTCGCACGAGCCCGGCGAGATCACCATCGTCCCGACGGCCGGGCTGACGAACATCGCCCTCGCCGCGCGCAAGGAGCCCCGCATCGTCGAGCGGGTCCGCGAGGTCGTCCTGATGGGCGGCGGCTACCACGAGGGCAACTGGAGCGCGGTCGCCGAGTTCAACATCATCATCGACCCCGAGGCCGCCCACATCGTCTTCAACGAGAGCTGGCCGGTCACGATGGTCGGTCTCGACCTGACCCACCAGGCGCTGGCGACGCCCGAGGTCGCCAAGAGGATCGCGGCGGTCGGCACCAAGCCCGCCGAGTTCGTCGGCGAACTGCTGGACTTCTTCGGCGCCACCTACAAGGAGGCGCAGGGCTTCGAGCACCCGCCCGTGCACGACCCGTGCGCGGTCGCGTACGTGATCGACCCGAGCGTCATGACGGTGCGCAAGGCTCCCGTGGACGTCGAACTCACCGGCGGCCTGACCCTGGGCATGACCGTGACGGACTTCCGGGCCCCGGCGCCGGCCGACTGCCACACCCAGGTCGCGGTCGAGCTCGACCGCGAGCGGTTCTGGGACCTCGTGGTGGACGCCCTCGAGCGGATCGGTGACGTCGAGGCATGAGCGCACCCGCCACCACGAGCCGGCCCAGCGAGACGCCGGGCCGCCGTACCACCCGCGTGGGTGTGCTGCTCGTCGCACTCCTCTCGGCCTGCTTCGCCTTCCAGCTCAACGCCAGCATGCTCAGCCCCGCGCTGAAGAACATCGAGGAGAGCTTCGGGGCCAGCTCGGCCGAGATCGGGCTCACCCAGACCGCGTTCTTCACCTCGGCGGCACTGTTCTCGCTCTTCCTGCCGAGGCTGGGCGACGTCATCGGCCGGCGCAAGGTCCTGGCCGGGATGCTGGCCCTGATGGCCGTCGGCTGCGTCGTCGCCGCACTGGCGCCGAGCGTGCCGGTGCTGTTCGTCGGCCGCATCATCCAGGGCGTGTCCGGCCCGGTCGTTCCCCTCTGCCTGATCATGCTGCGGCAGGAGGTGACCGAACCGAAGAGGTACGGCACCCTGCTCGGTGTGATCACCGCCGTCAACGGCGGCATCGCCGGTGTCGACGCCCTCGCCGGAGGCTTCCTGGCCGACAACTACGGCTTCCGGTCGGTCTTCTGGACGATGGCCGTCGTGGCGGTCCTCGCCTGCGTCCTGGTCTCCACCCTGACTCCCGAGACCAAGGCGCCCGCCGCGACCCGGATGGACTGGCCCGGCGTCGCACTCCTCGTCGTGTCGGTCGGCTCGCTGCTCGTCGCGCTGAACGAGGCCGGCAAGCTCGCCGACGCCGACTGGCTCCTCGTCGCGGCCCTCGTCGTCGTCGCAGCGGTCGTCTTCGGTCTGTTCTGGCGGACCGAGAACCGCAGCGGGCATCCGCTGGTCGCCACCCGGCACCTGAAGCAGCGCTCGACCTGGGCGACCCTGCTGACCACCCTGCTCACCATGACGGGCGTGTTCGCCGTCATGAACGGGCTGATCCCGGCCCTCGCCCAGGACGGGAACGCCGGACTCGGCATGAGCGCCGAACAGTCCGCGTGGTGGACCCTCACGCCGTACGCCCTGGCCGGCCTGGCCATGGGGCCCCTCGCCGGCCGGCTCGCCGCCACCTTCGGGTACGGCCGCATCCTGCGGTTCGGGCTGATCGGAGCCGTGGCAGCGGTCACCCTGATGATCCTGACGATCGACTCCCAGTCCCGCGTCATGCTGCTGCTGGCCTCGGTCCTGGTCGGTGTCGCCTACGCGGGCGTGGCGAACATCGTGCTCAACGGGCTCGGCATCGTCCTGTCCCCCAAGGAGAACCCGGGATTCCTGCCCGGCCTGAACGCGGGGGCGTTCAACCTCGGTGCCGGTCTCAGCTTCGCGCTGCTGTACGCGGTCAAGACGGCGGCCCTGCCCGACGATCCCACGTCGCCCTCCGACTACACCGCCGGCATGATCGCCGGAGTCGTCATCCTGGCCGCCGCCTTCGTGACGTCCTTCATGATCCCGAAGCCGGTGGAGGCCGAGACCGGCGACTGATCCGGTCCTTCCGGCGCCTCCGGCACCGCCGCGATCCGGCGGCACTCCGGCGGTACTCCGGCGGTACTCCGGCGGTACTCCGGCGGTACTCCGGTACGGCGGCATGACGACGGCCTGCGGCACGGGCCTCGGGACTCCTCCCGAGCCCGTGCCGCAGGCCGTTCGCCGTTCGCCGTCCAATGAAGGGAGGGACCGCTTTCCGTCACCCGCCGGCACGCGCTCGGGGCGCCCGGCACCCGCCCCACTCCGTCCCACATTCTGGTACGTGGCGACTGACAAGTGAGATGTCTGAGAGCCTCGATGTGCCTGTACGGTACACACGGCTCCCCTCGGAGAGGCCTGATGCCGCACGGGTCGCCGGCGCGTACCGCCGGCGCCTGTTCTCCGCCCTCGTGCGAAAGACCGAGAAATGTCCGCATCAGCCACCAGTCCGGCCCAGGCCCCCGCCAACTCGCGGTCCCGCGTCCTCGTCGCGAGCCTCATCGGCACGACGATCGAGTTCTACGACTTCTACATCTACGCGACCGCCGCGGTCCTGGTCTTCCCCTCGCTCTTCTTCCCGAACAGCGACCCGACCACGGCGCTGCTGTCGTCGTTCGCCGTGTTCGGTGCCGCGATGGTCGCGCGCCCGATCGGCGCCGTCGTCTTCGGGCACCTCGGCGACCGGCTCGGCCGCAAGGGCACGCTGGTGGCGTCGCTTCTCACCATGGGCATCGCCACCTTCCTCATCGGCGTGCTGCCCACCTACGAGCAGGCCGGCTGGATCGCCACCGCACTGCTGGTGCTGATGCGGCTCGCGCAGGGCTTCGCGCTGGGCGGCGAGTGGAGCGGCGCCGCGCTGGTCGCCACGGAGAACGCCCCGAAGAACAAGCGCGCCCTCTACGGCACGTTCCCGCAGCTGGGCGCCCCGCTCGGCTTCATCATCGGCAACGGCCTCTTCCTTCTCATCGGCGCGCTGCTGCCGTCCAGCGCGGGCGCCGATCCCTCGCAGCCCTCCGAGGCCTTCCTGAGCTGGGGCTGGCGCATTCCGTTCCTGTTCTCGGCCGTGATGGTCGTGATCGGCCTGTGGGTGCGGATGCGCCTGGTCGAGGCGCCGGTCTTCGCCAAGACCCGTGAGGCCGGGCTGGTGCGGAAGCTGCCGATGGCCACCGTCTTCCGCAGTCACTGGAAGGAACTGATCCTCGGCACCTTCTTCATGCTGGCGACGTACGTGCTCTTCTACCTGATGACCACGTTCTCGCTCAGTTACGGCCGTACCGCCAAGGACGCCGCCGTGCCGGGACTGGGGTACAGCTACACCACCTTCGTCCTGATGATGATCTTCGGGGTGCTGTTCTTCGCCGCGTTCACCCTGATCTCCGGCCCGCTCGCCGACAAGTACGGCCGCCGCTCCACCCTGATCTGGGTCACCGTCGCGATCACGGTCTTCGGGCTGGTGTGGGTGCCGCTGATCGGTATGGGCACGCTCGGCGTGGTGCTATGGCTGGTGCTCGGCTTCACCCTGATGGGCATGACCTTCGGCCCGATGGGCGCGCTCCTGCCGGAGCTGTTCCCGACGAGCGTGCGTTACACCGGCTCCGGCATCTCGTACAACGTCAGCTCGATCCTCGGCGCGGCCGTCGCCCCGTTCATAGCGGTGGCGCTGTGGGAGGCCGGTGACGGCTCGCCGTGGATGGTCGGCGTCTACCTCTCCTCGATGGCGCTGCTGACCCTGGTCGCGCTGCTCATCGGCAAGGAGACCAAGGACATCGCCCTCGACGAGGGCGAGACCCCCGCCGGCGTCGACGCCACCGCCGACCGGGACGGGTCCCCCGCAGCCACGTGACCCGTGATCTGAACGATCCGGCGCCTCACCGCGGCCCCCTTCCCCCTCACCCGGGATGAAGGGGGCCGCGGTGTTGTGGTGCGTCACCGCACAGGCGCTCACGACCATGAGGGCAACCTCCCTCGCCTCCACGGCCCCGTGAACACCGAAGGCGTGGACTCCCTCACGGAGCCGCTGCCCACGGCGGTGTTTCCGAGGGCCCTTACGAGGACCACCGAGTTCGCGCACCCACGTCCGGGACGCCGTGGTTGGACGGCTGACGCCTCACCAAGGGCTGCGACCGCCTCGGATGTGGTCCTCTTCTCGGAGCTTCACTTGGATCGGAGCTTCACTTGGATCCGATCCGCCCCATGGGGGTGGCGCTCTCCGACAAAGCCTTCCGGGATGCCGTCCGGCCGGCATCCTCGATGCCGAGTGCGTGGCGAAGGCAGGCCCATGTGACCCGCTGGATCAGGGCGACGCGCTCGGGGTTCTCGTCCGTCGTCTCCTGGACCTCGTAGCCGGCGATCCCGCCGAGCGAGTGTTCCGCCCCGAACAGAGTGAACAGGCTCTTGTCACCCGGGCTCAGGAGGTACGGGTCGGCAAGCCATTCCGTTCCCCGGACAGCCAGCGGCGAGTCGTCCTTGTCCCCGGCCACCACGAGGGCCGGTGTGGTCATGTCGGCGAAGTCCGGGTTCATGAACGGGAAGTGTTCGGCCGCGAACGGTGTCAGGTCGGCTCCGCCCTTTCCCGCCGCGGCGATGCGGCTTCGGTCGAGGCGACCACTGAGACCGGGAACGGCGCTGCGCCCGCTCTCCTTGGGCGGGTTGGGGCCCCGCACACAAACGCTTCAGTCGATATTCCTCTCATGGGTCAACTCTTCCCCTATATAGGATGACTGTGCGTATCTGGGTGAAAAATTTGATGAACGTGCACACCGTGCCCCGAGGTGAGCGAAGGTGCCTTTCGGGAGAAATCGACTCAACGAAGGGAATGAGACATGCATTTGAGGCGTACTGGAACGATCCTGGGCGCAGCCCTACTCACCATGCTGACAATCCCGACCACCGCTCACGCCGCGTCAATCGCCTGCGGCGGGGGCACGTCGACCGGCCGTATTGCCGTCAACGGCTGCATCAGCGCCCAGAAGGAATGGGTTGAGAGAGTCCCCTTCCGGGAGGTGACGTCGTACGTCAAGCTGCGCAACACAGGAACACGCGCCCTGAACGTCTCGTACGAGGCGTACGCGCGTTTCGCGGGCGGTGACTGGAAGAAGATGGGCAACAGCCGTACCACTGTCGGGGCAGGCCAGACCGTTGGCCCTGTCGAAGTGGGAGCCATTACCTACTACTGCGACTCCAGCAAGGTCGAGATCAGAGTGCGCGCTCAGGCCAACGGCAGTGCCTGGAGCAGCTGGTCCCCGGCATCCACGAAACAGTGCCAGACCTGATCACCTGAACACCTGTTCACTGGCGGGGATACCTGTCCGGGTGCCCCCGCCAGTCGCATCCACCGCGGATCGAGGGCGTCGGCCACCCCCGCGCCACCCCCTGCACATGCTGGACAAGTTCTGCGGCCGCGACGGCGGACCAACGACGGAACAAGCCCTACCCGAACCGCGTAAACGCGCCCGGCGCCGCGAAACCAGCCTCACCGCACTCATCGACGGCACCCCACCCGGCTGACACACCCCCGAGCTCACCTCACCAGTACCTTCGCCCCCCAAGCCGGCCCCGCCATGCCTTCGCATACGCATGACCGGGTACCAGCGGCCCGGGGGAAACCGACCGTCCCACGAACACCAGTGGGTTCAACAGGCAGAAGGCGGCCGTCGGGGCTCGTCGGCCGCCCTCGCCGAACCAGATCCCGAACACAAAGAGAACTCCCGGCCCGGACGAATCCGAACTGGGAGTTCCGTAAAGCCAACCAGGGCATTTACGTGAAATACCGCGAGTGTCCGAGGGGGGACTTGAACCCCCACGCCCGATAAAGGGCACTAGCACCTCAAGCTAGCGCGTCTGCCATTCCGCCACCCGGACCAGGTGTCTGCCGCCTTGTCAGGAGTGATCCCTTGCGGCGACGTGGACAACCATATCAAGGTTTCGCAGTGCCTTTCACCTGCGTTTCCGTGTCCCTGGACGGAGGGCCGGGACCGGGTGGCGCAACGGCTGTCGGGGGCCCAGCTCCCCGTCACGGCATCAGTTGGTACTCCGGGAAGTTGCCCGGCAGCCGCTCCCCCGCCGGGCCCTGTGTCACGGCCCGCACCAGAAGCCCGCCGCCGACGAACGCGCCGCGCCAGGACGCGCCGAACCCGCCGAACAGCTCGTCGCGGTCGCCTCGGGAGCGCGGTGTGCCGTGGCCGACTTTGAAGGCTCGGATCTGCGGGGCGAGCCGGTCGTAGGTGGCCCGGTCGTCCGTGGACAGGGTGGCCACCAGGGCGCCGTTGGAGGCGTTCATGGCGGCCAGCAACTCCGCCTCCGTGTCGACGAGGACGATCGTGTCGACCGGTCCGAACGGCTCCGCGTGGTGCAGCGGGGACGAGCGGGGCGGCGCGAGCAGCGTGACGGGCTGGACGTACGCCGAGGTGTCCTGGCCGGGCAGGAAGCGGGCGTCCTCCGCCCGGCCCCGGTGCAGGGGCACGGCGCCGCGCTCGACGGCCTCGGCGACCTGGTCGTGCAGTTCCTTCGCCTTGGCCGCGTTGATCACCGGTCCGAAGTCCAGGCGCGGGAAGGGGTCGTCGGGGTGCTCCACGGCGAGCGGGTGGCCGACCCTGAGGGTGCGCACCGCGGGCAGGTACGCGGCCAGGAAGTCGTCGAACAGGTGCCGCTGGACGACGAAGCGCGGGTATGCCGTGCAGCGCTGCTTGCCGTAGTCGAAGAGCTTGGGCACGACCGCCGCGAACGTGTCCCAGTCCGAGTGGTTCCAGATGCCCCAGGTGTTGAGTCCCTCCTGTTCGAGGATGTGCCGCTTGCCGAGGTCGGCGACGGCCGTGGCCACGGCGGAGCCGGTGTCGCGGCCGCCGACGAAGGAGACGCAGCCGATCTCGGGCGCCCGCAGCAGCGCCTCCGACAGCTCGCCCCCACCGCCGCTGACGAGGGTCACCGGGATTCCCTCGCGGGCGGCGAGCGCCGAGGCCAGGGTCAGGCAGGCGACACCGCCGTCGGTCGGGGTCTTGGCGATGACCGCGTTGCCCGCCAGTGCCTGGACCAGCAGGGCGTGGACGAGCACGCTCATCGGGTAGTTCCAGCTCGCGATGTTGGAGACGGGTCCGTCCAGCGGGGTCCGGCCGGCGAGCATCTCGTCGATGCCGTCGACGTACCAGCGCACGCCGTCGATGGCCCGGTCGACGTCCGCCTGGGCGAGCCGCCAGGGTTTGCCGATCTCCCAGACGAGGAGGAGGGCGAGCAGCTCGCGGTGCTCGGTGAGGGCGTCGAGGGTGGCGCTGACGCGGGCCCGGCGTTCCGGCAGCGGGATGTGCCGCCAGGCGCGGTGCTGGTCGAGCGCGGCGCGTACGGCGTGCCGGGCGGTGACCAGGTCCAGGCGCGGCGGGCCCGCGACGGGGCCGCCGTCGACGGGGCTGGCGGCGGGCAGCGCCCGGCCGTCGGCCTGCCAGGCGGCGTTCCAGAGGTTGAGAACCCGGTCGTCCCGGAAAGCCTCGGGGGCGACGGCGAGGCAACGCTGCCAGGCGTCGGTCCAGGAGGTGCCGGCTTTGAGGGTGAGGGTGGTGAAGGTGGTCGGGGTGGATGCCATACGGTTCACTCCGCTCTCGGTGCACAGTCGAGAGAAGGGGCCCTTGGGCCCGCCCTTGGCTGGGGTGGTGGCGGTCGAAGGGACGGCCGGGGTCACCGCCCCGCTTCCAGGACGGCGAGCACGTGCCGAGCCGTCTCCGTGGGGGTGTCGCCCACCCGGACACCGACGGCTTCGAGGGCTTCCTTCTTGGCCCGTGCCGTGCCCGAGGAGCCGGAGACGATCGCGCCTGCGTGTCCCATGGTACGGCCCTCGGGTGCGGTGAAGCCCGCGATGTAGGCGACGACCGGCTTGGTGACGTGCTCGCGGATGTAGGCCGCCGCGCGTTCCTCGGCGTCGCCGCCGATCTCGCCGATCAGGACGACGAGGTCGGTGTCGGGGTCGTCCTGGAAGGCGGCGAGGCAGTCGATGTGGGTGGTGCCGACGACGGGGTCGCCGCCGATGCCGACGCAGGTCGAGAAGCCGATGTCCCGCAGCTCGTACATGAGCTGGTAGGTGAGGGTGCCGGACTTGGAGACCAGTCCGACGGGGCCCGGCTTGGTGATGTCGGCCGGGATGATGCCGGCGTTGGACTGTCCGGGGGTGATCAAGCCGGGGCAGTTGGGGCCGATGACCCGGGTGCCCTTGTGTCGTGCGTGGGTGGTGAAGGCGACGGAGTCGTGGACGGGGATGCCCTCGGTGATGACGACGGCCAGGCCGATTCCGGCGTCGGCCGCTTCGACGACGGCCGACCTGGCGAAGGCCGGCGGTACGAAGACGACCGTGACGTCGGCTCCGGTCGCCTGTATACCGTCGGCGACCGATCCGAAGACGGGGACGGCCCGGTCGTCGAAGTCGACGGTCCGGCCGGCCTTGCGCGGGTTGACCCCGCCGACGACGTCGGTGCCGGCCGCGAGCATGCGCCGGGTGTGCTTCATGCCCTCGCCGCCGGTCATGCCCTGGACGAGGACCTTGCTCTCCTTGGTGAGGTGGATCGCCATGTCTGCTCTCCTCAGGCTGTGGTGGCGAGTTCGGCCGCGCGGTGCGCGGCGCCGTCCATGGTGGTGACCTGCTCGAGGAGCGGGTGCGCGTGCGCGTGCGCGTCGAGAATGGCGCGGCCTTGGGCCGCGTTGTTGCCGTCGAGGCGGACGACGAGTGGTCTGGTCAGCCGGACGGTGGTGAGGGCCTGGACGATGCCGTCGGCCACCGCGTCGCAGGCGGTGATGCCGCCGAAGACGTTGACGAAGACGGACTTCACGGCCGGGTCGGAGAGGATGACGGAGAGGCCGTCCGCCATGACCTGCGCCGACGCCCCGCCGCCGATGTCGAGGAAGTTGGCGGGCCGGGCCCCGCAGCCGGCGACGACGTCGAGGGTCGACATGACCAGGCCGGCGCCGTTGCCGATGATGCCGACCTCGCCGTCCAGCTTGACGTAGTTGAGGCCCTTCGCCGCCGCGGCCGCCTCCAGCGGGTCCTCGTGACCGGTGTCCTCGGTACCCCGACGTGCCTGCCGGAAGCGCGCGTTGTCGTCGAGGGTGACCTTGCCGTCGAGGGCCATGATCCGTCCGTCGCCGGTGCGGACGAGCGGGTTGACCTCGACCAGCAGGGCGTCCTCGCGGACGAGGACCTCCCACAGCCGGACCAGGACGTCGACGGACTGCGGCGGCAGACCGGCCGCGTCGGCGATACGGGCCGCGGTCGCCGAGGTGACGCCCTCGGCGGGGTCGACGGGGATGCGGGCGACGGCCTCGGGGCGGGTGGCGGCGACCTCCTCGATGTCCATGCCGCCCTCGGCGGAGGCGATCGCGAGGAAGCGGCCCGCCGCACGGTCGAGGACGTAGGAGACGTAGAACTCGTCCTGGATGTCGACGGGGCGGGCGAGCATGACCTTGCCGACGGTGTGGCCCTTGATGTCCATACCGAGCATCTGACGTGCCGTCAGCTCGGCGGCGGCGGGGTCGGCGGCGAGCTTCACACCGCCCGCCTTGCCGCGCCCGCCGGTCTTGACCTGCGCCTTGACGACGGCACGACCGCCGAGCCGACGGGCGATCTCACGGGCCTGTTTGGGCGAGTCGGTGACCTCGGCCGCCGGCACCACGATGCCGCGTTCCTCGAAGAGTTCACGTGCCTGATGTTCGTACAGGTCCATCTCGGCTCCTGTCTGCGAAGTTGCCGGAAGGCCGCGGGGAAGCGCACCTAGGGGAGGGAGACGGCCCGGGGTCCGGCGGTGGAAAAGTGCCGCGCACCCCCTGGACACCTCCCATGGGATGAGGGATAACAAGCTTCATACAGTATTCGTCGACTGTATGCAATGTACTGCGAGAGCGGTGCACGAGAGCAGTACACGAGAGCGTTCCCACCCCCTAGGAAGGGACAGGACTTCGCCATGCCCGACGACACACAGGACCTGGTCTCCGGCGGTCATCTCGTCGCCAAGGCCCTCAAGGCCGAGGGCGTCGACCGCATCTACACGCTGTGCGGCGGCCACATCATCGACATCTACGACGGCTGCGTCGACGAGGGCATCGAGGTCGTCGACGTACGTCACGAACAGGTCGCCGCGCACGCGGCCGACGGCTACGCGCGCATCACCGGCAAGCCGGGCTGCGCGGTCGTCACCGCGGGCCCGGGCACCACCGACGCCGTCACCGGGGTGGCCAACGCCTTCCGGGCCGAGTCCCCCATGCTGCTGATAGGTGGTCAGGGGGCTCTGACCCAGCACAAGATGGGGTCACTGCAGGACCTGCCGCACGTCGACATGATGAGTCCCATCACCAAGTTCGCGGCGACCGTGCCGCACACGGCGCGGGCCGCGGACATGGTGTCGATGGCCTTCCGCGAGTGCTACCACGGCGCTCCCGGCCCCTCCTTCCTGGAGATCCCGCGCGACGTCCTGGACGCCAAGGTCCCGGCGTCCACGGCGCGCGTGCCGCGGCAGGGCGCCTACCGCGCCTCGACGCGCTCGCCCGGCGACCCCGAGGCCGTCGAGAAACTCGCCGATCTGCTGGTGCACGCCGAGAAGCCGGCGATCCTGCTCGGCAGCCAGGTGTGGACCACCCGGGGCACCGAGGCGGCCATCGAACTCGTCCGCACCCTCAACATCCCCGCGTACATGAACGGCGCGGGACGCGGCACCCTGCCGCCCGGGGACCCGCACCACTTCCAGCTGTCGCGCCGGTACGCCTTCACCAACGCCGACGTCATCGTGATCGTCGGCACGCCCTTCGACTTCCGCATGGGCTACGGCAAGCGGCTCTCCCCCACCGCGACGGTCGTGCAGATCGACCTCGACTACCGCACCGTCGGCAAGAACCGCGACATCGACCTCGGCATCGTCGGCGACGCGGGACTGGTGCTGAAGTCGGTGACCGAGGCGGCCTCCGGCCGGGTCAACGGTGGTGCCTCGCGGCGCAAGGAGTGGCTGGACGAACTGCGTGCCGCCGAGCAGGTCGCCCTGGAGAAGCGGCTGCCGCAGTTGAAGTCGGACGCGTCGCCCATTCACCCGTACCGGCTGGTCGGCGAGATCAACGACTTCCTCACCGAGGACTCGATCTACATCGGCGACGGCGGCGACATCGTCACCTTCTCCGGTCAGGTCGTGCAGCCCAAGTCGCCCGGCCACTGGATGGACCCGGGCCCGCTCGGCACGCTCGGCGTCGGGGTCCCCTTCGTGCTCGCGGCCAAGCAGGCGCGGCCCGACAAGGAGGTCGTCGCCCTCTTCGGCGACGGCGCCTTCTCACTGACCGGCTGGGACTTCGAGACCCTCGTCCGCTACGACCTGCCGTTCGTCGGCATCGTCGGCAACAACTCCTCGATGAACCAGATCCGTTACGGCCAGGCCGCCAAGTACGGCAAGGAACGGGAGCGGGTCGGCAACACCCTCGGCGACGTCCCGTACGACAAGTTCGCGCAAATGCTGGGCGGTCACGGCGAGGAGGTCCGCGACCCGGCCGACATCGGCCCCGCGCTGCGCCGGGCCCGCGAGTCGGGCAAACCGTCCCTGATCAACGTCTGGGTCGACCCGGACGCGTACGCCCCCGGAACCATGAACCAGACGATGTACAAGTGAGGTGACCCCGGTGACCACCGAGACCGCCACGAGCACGCCCACCGCCACGTCCGCCGGCACGTCCGCCGCCACGGGCGCACTCCCCGCCAAGGCCCTCGACGGGGTCCGCGTCCTGGACATGACGCATGTCCAGTCCGGACCCTCCGCGACCCAGCTGCTCGCCTGGCTCGGCGCGGACGTCGTCAAACTGGAGGCCCCGACCGGGGACATCACGCGCAAACAGCTGCGCGACCTCCCCGACGTCGACTCCCTCTACTTCACGATGCTCAACTGCAACAAGCGGAGCATCACCCTCAACACCAAAACCGAGCGCGGCAAGGAGATCCTCACCGAGCTGATCCGGCGCTCGGACGTCATGGTCGAGAACTTCGGGCCGGGCGCCGTCGACCGGATGGGCTTCACCTGGGACCGCATCAAGGAGATCAATCCACGGATCGTCTATGCCTCCATCAAGGGGTTCGGCGACGGTCCGTACACCGCCTTCAAGGCGTACGAGGTCGTCGCGCAGGCCATGGGCGGGTCGATGTCGACCACCGGTTTCGAGGACGGACCGCCGCTGGCGACGGGCGCCCAGATCGGGGACTCGGGCACGGGCATCCACGTGGTGGCGGGCATCCTCGCCGCACTGTTCCAGCGGGAGTCCACCGGGCGCGGGCAGCGGGTGAACGTGGCCATGCAGCACGCGGTGCTCAACCTCTGCCGGGTGAAGCTGCGCGACCAGCAGCGCCTGGCCCACGGTCCGCTCGCCGAATATCCCAACGAGGACTTCGGCGACGAGGTTCCCCGGTCCGGGAACGCGTCCGGCGGCGGGCAGCCCGGCTGGGCGGTCAAGTGCGCGCCGGGCGGTCCGAACGACTACGTGTACGTGATCGTGCAGCCCGTCGGCTGGAAGCCGCTCAGTGAGCTGATCGGCCGGCCGGAGCTGGCCGAGGACCCCGACTGGGCGACGCCGCAGGCCCGGCTGCCCAAGCTCGGCAAGCTGTTCCAGCTGATCGAGGAGTGGTCCTCGACGCTGCCCAAGTGGGAGGTGCTGGAGCGGCTGAACGCGCACAACATTCCGTGCGGGCCGATCCTGTCCACCAAGGAGATCATCGAGGACGCCTCGCTGGCGGCGAACGGGATGGTCGTCACCGTCCCGCACCCCGAGCGCGGTGAGTTCGTCACCGTCGGCAGCCCGCTGAAGCTCTCCGACTCCCCCGTCGACGTGGTCGCCTCCCCGCTGCTCGGCGAGCACAACGAAGAGGTGTTCGTCGGCGAACTCGGCCTCGGTGACGAGGAACTGCGCCTGCTCAAGTCGAACGGGGTGATCTGACGTGATGGCCGAGGACCGCACGCTCCGGGTGCGCGCGCTGCTCGACGCGGTGCGCGCCGAGGGGCGCACCGCGCTCACCGCCCCCGAGGGCAAGGTGCTGGCGGACGCGTACGGGATCGCCGTACCGGGTGAGGAGCTGGCGACGGACGTCGACGAGGCCGTGGCATACGCGGCGCGGTTCGGCGGGCCCGTCGTGATGAAGATCGTCTCACCGGACATCCTGCACAAGACCGACGCCGGCGGTGTGATCGTCGGGGTGGAGGGGGCGGCCGATGTGCGGGCGGCGTTCTGCCGGATCGTGGAGAACGCGCGCACGTACGACCCGGCCGCCCGGATCGACGGCGTGCAGGTGCAGGAGCTGCTGCCGCAGGGGCAGGAGGTCATCGTCGGGGCGGTCACGGACCCGACGTTCGGGAAGGTGGTGGCGTTCGGGCTCGGCGGGGTGCTCGTCGAGGTGCTCAAGGACATCACCTTCCGGCTCGCGCCGGTGGACCCCGACGAGGCGCTGTCGATGCTGGACTCGATCCGGGCGGCGGAGGTCCTTCGCGGGGTGCGGGGCCGGCCGGGTGTGGACCGGTGGGCGGTCGCGGAGCAGATCCGCCGGGTGTCGCAACTCGTCGCGGACTTCCCGGAGATCGCCGAGGTGGACCTCAACCCGGTGATCGCCACACCGGGCGGGGCGGTCGCCGCCGACATCCGGGTGATCCTGGCGACCGAGATGCCCAAGGAGCGCCGCCAATACTCGCGTGAGGAGATCCTCGTCTCCATGCGGCGGCTGATGCAGCCGCGTTCGGTCGCCGTGATCGGCGCCTCCGCCGAGCCGGGCAAGATCGGTAACTCGGTGATGCGCAACCTGGTGGACGGCGGCTTCGCCGGGGAGATCCATCCGGTGAACCCCAGGTCCGACGACATTCTGGGCCGCAAGGCGTACAAGAGTGTCGCGGACGTCCCCGGTGAGGTGGATGTCGCGGTCTTCGCGATTCCCGCCAGGTTCGTGGCCGCGGCGCTGGAGGAGGTGGGACGCAAGGGGATCCCGAACGCCGTCCTCATCCCCTCCGGGTTCGCGGAGACCGGGGAGCAGGAGCTCCAGGACGAGATCGTGGCGATCGCCGAGCGGCACGGCGTCCGGCTCCTCGGACCCAACATCTACGGCTACTACTCGACGTGGCACGACCTGTGCGCCACGTTCTGCACGCCGTACGACGTCAAGGGCGGGGTCGCGCTGACGTCGCAGTCGGGCGGTATCGGGATGGCCATCCTGGGGTTCGCACGCACCACGCGGACGGGTGTGTCGGCGATCGTCGGGCTGGGCAACAAGTCGGACCTGGACGAGGACGACCTGCTGACCTGGTTCGGGCAGGACCCGCGCACCGACTGCATCGCCATGCACCTGGAGGATCTCAAGGACGGGCGGGCGTTCGTGCGGGCCGCGCGCGAGACGGTGCCGAAGAAGCCGGTCGTGGTGCTGAAGGCGGGGCGTACGGCGGCGGGCGCGAAGGCCGCGGGTTCGCACACCGGCGCGCTGGCGGGCGACGACGCCGTGTACGACGACATCCTGCGGCAGGCCGGGGTGATCCGCGCGCCGGGTCTCAGCGACATGCTCGAGTACGCGCGCGCGTTGCCGGTGCTGCCCGCCCCGAAGGGCGACAACGTCGTGATCATCACGGGGGCGGGCGGCAGCGGGGTACTGCTGTCGGACGCGGTGACGGACAACGGGCTGTCGCTGATGGAGATCCCGCCGGATCTGGACGCGGCGTTCCGCGCGTTCATTCCGCCCTTCGGGGCGGCCGGCAACCCGGTGGACATCACCGGGGGCGAGCCGCCGTCGACGTACGAGGCGACGATCCGGCTGGGCCTGGAGGACCCGCGCGTCCACGCGCTCGTCCTCGGCTACTGGCACACCATCGTCACGCCTCCCATGGTGTTCGCCGAGCTCACCGCGCGCGTGGTGGCCGAGTTCCGTGAACGCGGCATCGAGAAGCCGGTGGTGGCGTCACTCGCGGGCGATGTGGAGGTCGAGGAGGCGTGCCAGTACCTCTTCGAGCGGGGCGTCGTGGCATACCCGTACACGACCGAGCGGCCGGTGGCGGTCCTCGGCGCGAAGTACCGCTGGGCGCGGGCGGCGGGGTTGCTGGGGGGGCGGTTCATGAGGTGAGCGGACCGGGGGGCCGGCCGACGGTGCGCGTCGGCCGGCCCCGGGACCCGAACGCGCACGAAAGGCATTGGACAGGGGGCGCTGGCCAGAACTTTCGACGCAAGGGGTGCGACACGACATGACAACGACCGATCTGCGTAAGCCGGTTCCCTACCGGGAGGTGGCCGACGCGAACGGACGCGTCTACCGCCTCGGTGAGACCGACATCGACATCATGGGCCGCAAGCGCAAGTGGATGGTCATCCTGCCGTGGATCGGCATGATGGGCATCAGCTCGGCGGAGTACGCGTTCGCTTCCGCCGAGGACACCCTGCACACGGCCCATTCATGGAGCAGCGCGCACATCTTCTGGATGCTGGGCGTGTGGGTGTTCTTCCAGGCGGCGGTGGCCTTCCCGGCGGGCAAGCTGCGGGAGAGCGGGAAACTGCCGGCCCGCTGGGCGATGATGTGCGGCGCGGTGGGGACCCTGCTGGGCTATGTCTCACTGGCCTTCGCGCCGCATGTGATCGTCGCGTACCTCGGCTTCGGCATGTTCAGCGGTATAGGTGCCGGCATGGTGTACGCGACCTGCGTGAACATGGTCGCCAAGTGGTATCCGGAGCGCAAGGGCGGCAAGACCGGCTTCGTGAACGGCGGTTTCGCCTACGGTTCGGTGCCGTTCGTCTTCCTCTTCACCGGCTACATGGACCTCACCAACTTCCGCTGGGTGCTGGTCGCGGTGGGTGTGTTCCTGGCCGGTGTGGTGGCGGTGTCCGGCTACTTCTTCAAGGACCCGCCGAAGAACTGGTGGCCGGCCGACATCGATCCGCTGAAGAAGCCGACCGACGCGCGCACCCGGCGCGCGATGGAGAAGAACCCGCCGGCCGTGCACCAGTACACCCCCATGGAGGCGTGGCGGACCGGGCGGGTGGGCCTGATGTGGTTCTGCCTGCTGTGCACATCGGGGGTGAACATCTTCGGTATCGCCTTCCAGGTGCCCTTCGGTGACGACGCGGGCTTCGCGGGCGGCATCGTGGCGACCGCCATGTCCCTGAAGGCGATCGTCAACGGCACCGGCCGCGGTGTCATCGGCTGGCTCTCCGACCGGTACGGCCGCAAGCAGTGCCTGATCTTCGTCTGCATCATCCTCGGGCTGTCCCAGTACGGCATCCTGTTCTCCGGGAACATCGGGAACCTGCCGCTGTTCCTGCTGTTCTCGTCGATCTCCGGGTTCGGCGGCGGTGCCATCTTCCCGATGTTCGCCGCGATGACCGCCGACTACTTCGGTGAGAACAACAACGCCACGAACTACGGCCTGGTGTACTCCTCGAAGCTCGTCTCCGGTCTGCTCGGATCCGGCATGGGTGCCGTCGTGGTGGCGACCTGGGACTACGCGGGCGCGTTCGTCCTGGCGGGTTCGATCTCCCTGTTCGCCGGTTGCGTCGCGGTGTTCCTGCACCCCCCGGGGCGGCCCAAGCCCAGGCGGATCAGCCCGAACCCGCAGCCGCTCGGTGACGAGACGGCCTGACCCACGGACCACCGAAGCCGCACACCGTCCTCCACGGAGCACCGGCACGAGAGCTTCGTCCACACGGACCGGGCGGGCCCCCCCCCCCGGCGGGGGGGGGGGGGGCCCCGGGCGGGGGGGCGGGGGGGGGTGGGGGGGGGCGGGGCCGCGGGCGGGGGGGCCGCC
>NZ_JBIAIV010000037.1:41310-77306 GCF_042871645.1 Streptomyces sp. NPDC005774
CACGGCCCCCGGGACCGCCCGCGGCCCCCCCCCCCCCGGGCCGCCCCCCCCCCCCCCCGGGGGGGGGGCCCCGCCCGGTCCGTGTTCCCGGTCCGTGTTCCCGGTCAGCGGCGCCGCTTGCGGAGGGCCGCCAGGTTGTCGTAGCTGATCTTGGCCTCCCGCAGCGACTGCCCGGGGTCGGTGGCGCTCGGGGCGTTGTCGTCCTCGACCATCGGGTTGCGGTAGTTGTGCTGCCCGACCCGGGAGAAGAACGTCGTGTAGTCGATGACTCCGGTTCCGAAGGGAACCATCTCGTAGCCCATGCCGTTGGTCGTGCTGACGACGCCGTCCTTGGCGTGGAAGAGCGGGTAACGCTTGTTGTTGCGGGCGACCAGGCCGGCCGGGTCGAAGACGTTCCTGCGCGTGGAGCCGTCGTGGGCCGTGTACGTGTGGAACTTGTACTGGGCGACATGCGCCCAGAAGATGTCCATCTCCAGCCAGACGGTCTTCGGGTCGGTGACCTTGAGGAAGTACTCCAGCTTCCGGATGCCCGAACTGCGGGTGGGCCGGCCCTGGTCGTCCAGGGGGCCGCGGTCGAGCAGGAAGCCGTAGGCACCGTCGTGGTTGTGGGTATAGAGCTTGACGCCCTCGCGGCGGGCGATCGCGCCGAGGGCGTTCCACTTGTCGGCGGCCACGTCCCAGTCGGCGCGATAGGAGCTGCCGGTGGGGTCGCCGCCGGTGCCCATGTGGTCCAGGCCGAGGATGTTGGCGATCTCGAGGTGCTTCTTGAAGGTGTCCAGGTCCGCCGTGGTCAACGGCCAGGAGGACGGGATGAAGCCGTGGTTGCCCTGGGCGCGCAGGCCGTAGTCGTCGAGCCAGGAGCGCAGCAGCCTGGCCCCCGCGACGGATTCGAGACTGGCGCCGCCGGGTGCGTTCGCGTGCTGGTTGTAGCCGGCGAACTCCACCTGGCGGTAGCCGTGGCGGGCCAGCTGCTTGAACACCTCGCGGAAGCCGGACGGCAGATCGGTGGACAGGGGATCGCGGCCGGTGGCGTCGCGGACGGTGTAGAGGATGATGCCGCGCTTGTGCGGTGGGACGAGCACCTGCCCGCCATGGCCGTGGTCGTGCCCGTGGTCTCTGCCGCGGTCGTGGGCCAGGGCGGGGGCGGCCCCGAAGACGGGGAGCGCGACGGCTCCGGCCGCCACGGCGGTGCAGGTGCTGAGGAAACGGCGCCGGTCCACGCCCAGGGAGCGTCGCAGTCCCTCGTCCGGGGCGTCGGTGGCCGAGGCGATGACGGCCTCGGTGCGGGAGGGGTCGGAGTACGGGGTCACAAGTGGCCTGCCTTCTCGGTCGTGGCCGGTTCCGGTCCCGCCGGGACCGACCGTTGTCAGTGCCGTGTGTTTCACTCTCCGTAGCTGGATCTCGGAGGCCCTGAGTGGTGGTGCGTCAGCCGTGGTGGTGCGTCAGCCGAGTCCGGCGAGTTGGAGCAGGAGTTGCTTGACATCGGTGGCCGCGACGCGGTCTCCGACGGCACGGGGGGTGGAGCAGATGAGGAGCGGACCGTCGTCGTCGCTCGCCGGGAGGCGGCCGTGGCTGCCCCGAATAGGTGACGGGTCGAGGGGCACGACCGCCATCCGGTAGCGCATGCCGAGTTTCTTGCGCGCCAGCGCGGTGGCCGCCTTCACCTTGACGTACGGGTCGAGGGGGTCCATGAAGAGCTCGACCGGGTCGTAGCCGGGTTTGCGGTGGATCTCGACGAGCTGCGCGAAGTCGGGTGCGCGCTCGTCGTCGAGCCAGTAGTAGTACGTGAACCAGGCGTCGGGTTCGGCGACGGCGACCAGTTCACCGGCGCGCGGATGGTCGAGGTGATGGGCCTTCTTGCCCTCGTCGTCCAGGAGTTGGTCGATGCCGGGCAGCCCTTCGAGGGCGGCCCGGGTGGCGTCGAGGTCCTCGGGGCGGCGCACGTAGACATGGGCGATCTGGTGGTCGGCGACCGCGAAGGCGCGCGAGGCCATCGGGTCGAGGTACTCCATGCCGTCCTGCGTGTGCACCTCCAGCAGGCCCGCGCGGCGCAGGACGCGGTTGATGTCCACGGTCCGGTTCACCCGGGTGATGCCGTACTCGGACAGGGCGACGACGGTACGGCCCTCGGCGCGCGCGTCGTCGAGCAGCGGGGCCAGGGCGGCGTCCAGGTCCGCGGCGGCTTTCAGGGAGCGCGGGTCGTCGGGGCCGAAGCGCTGCAGGTCGTAGTCGAGATGGGGGAGGTAGCAGAGGGTCAGGTCGGGGTGGCGGGTCCGCATGATGTGGCGGGTGGCGTCGATGATCCACCGGCTGGAGGCGAGGTCGGCTCCGGGCCCCCAGAAGTGGAACAGGGGGAACGTGCCGAACTTCTCGGTGAGTTCGTCGTGCAGGGCGGGCGGCCTGGTGTAGCAGTCCGGCTCCTTGCGGCCGTCGGCGTAGTAGACCGGGCGGGGGGTGACGGTGATGTCGGTGTCGGCGCCCATGGCGTACCACCAGCAGATGTTGGCGACGGTGTAGCCGGGGTGCGCGCGGCGGGCGGCGTCCCAGATTTTGTCCCCGGAGACGAGACCGTTGTGCTGGCGCCACAGCAGGACGTCGCCGAGCTCGCGGAAGTACCAGCCGTTGCCGACGATGCCGTGTTCGGAGGGGAGGGTGCCGGTGAGGAAGGTGGACTGGGCGGCGCAGGTGACGGCGGGCAGCACGGTGCCGAGCGGTGCGCGGGAGCCGGACTGGCCGAGCCTCTTGAGATGGGGCATGTGGTCGAGGAGGCGGGGGGTGAGGCCCACGACGTCGAGGACGAGGAGGGGGGTGGGGCCGGCGGCCGCGGGTTCTGGTACCGGTTCCGCGGTGCGGTCCGGGGTGGGGTCCGGGGTCAAGGGAGTTCCTTCAGGCCTAGGTCCGTCAGCAGGTCGCGGGCGAGGGTGAGTTCGGCGGCGATGCCGTCGGCGAGCTGGGCACGGCCCTTGGGCCGCAGCTCGGGTGGGAGGGCCTGCCAGGTGTAGGTCTCGACCTCGAGGTGACGGGTGAGGGGGTGCGGACCGCCGACGAGGCGGGTCAGGGCGGACTTCAGAACGGGCAGCGTGGAGGTGAGGGGCGCGGTGGGAGCCGAGTGCAGCGGGACGTGGAAGTGGGCGCGCCAGGGCGCCCCGTCGGGCAGGGTGTCGCCGGCCAGGGCCTCGGCGAGGTCGTCGGTGCCGCGCAGCCCGGCGGCGGTGGAGGTGCGGGTCTGGTGCAGGAAGCGGGGCTCGGCGAAGGCGCGCAGGGCCTCGCGGACCTCGGGCAGATGGGGCTGCTCGGCGTGCAGGGCGGCGGAGAGCTGGGACTTGACCACGGGGACACCGGCCCGGGCGAGGTCGTCCAGGGCGGTGTGCGGATCTTCGAAGGAGGTGGCGAGGTGGCAGGTGTCGACGCAGATGCCGATGCGGTCGTGGCCGATCGCGGTGAGCGGTTCGATGGCGTCGTGGGTGGTTTCGACGACGCAGCCGGGTTCCGGCTCCAGGGCGATGCGGATGGAACGCCCGGTCAGCTCCTGGAGGGCGTCGAGGCGTTCGGCGAGGGTGCGCAGTGCGGTGCGGGAGGCTTCGGCGCGCTCCGTGTCGTGGGCGGTGCGCCAGGCCAGCGGCAGGGTGGAGATGCTGCCGTCGACAACGTCGTCGGGGAGCAGTCCGGCGAGGAGGCGGGCCAGGGAGGTGGTGTACTCCAGACGTTCGGGGTCGGCCCAGTCCGGTGTGTAGACGCGGTACTTGACCTCCTCGGCGCCGAATCCCTCGTAGGGGAAGCCGTTGAGGGTGACGACCTCGAGGCCGCGCCGGTCGAGTTCGCAGCGCAGACCGCGCAGGGCGGACGGGTCGGTGACGAGGGCGCGGGCGGCGTCCTTGGCGAGCCACAGGCCGATGCCGAGCCGGTCGCGGCCGAGCCGGCGGCGGACGGGTTCGCAGTGGTCCCGCAGCTGGGCGAGGACGCCGTCGAGGGTCTCGGCCGGGTGCACGTTGGTGCAGTAGGCGAGGTGGACGGTGGATCCGTCGGGGTGGCGGAAGCGCATGGCTCACGCCTCCGCGGCGGCGACGCCGGCCGTCCGCGGGGGCTCGTCCTTCGGGACGCCGCGCTGGATGGAGTTGCCCTCGTGGGTGGCCTCGGGGGCGGGAACGTCGAGGGCGAGCCGGCCGCTGAGCCCGTAGAAGGCGACGGGGTTGCGCCACAGGACCCGGTCGACGTCGTCCTCGGTGAAGCCTTCGGCGAGCATCAGGTCGGCGACCTTGCGGGTCTTGAGCGGGTCGCTCTTTCCCCAGTCGGCGGCGGAGTTCACCAGGACCCGCTCGGGGCCGTGGGAGCGCAGGATCGCGACCATCCGTTCCTCGTCCATCTTGGTGTCGGGATAGACGGAGAAGCCGAGCCAGCAGCCGCTGTCCTTGGCCTCCTTGACGGTGGTCTCGTTGAGATGGTCGATCAGGACGTGCTCCATGGGCAGCGCGGACTCCCGTACGACGTCGAGGGTGCGGCGCAGTCCGGCGAGCTTGTCGCGGTGCGGTGTGTGCACCAGGGCGGGCAGGCCGTGGTCGGCGGCGAGCTGGAGCTGGACGGCGAGCGCGGTGTCCTCGGCGGGCGTCATGGAGTCGTAGCCGATCTCGCCGACGGCGACGACGTTGTCCTTGACGAGATACCGGGGCAGCAGGTCGAGGACGGGCGTGCAGCGCGGGTCGTTCGCCTCCTTGGGGTTGAGGGCGATGGTGCAGTGGTGGGCGATGCCGTACTGGGCGGCACGGAAGGGTTCCCAGCCGAGGAGGGAGTCGAAGTAGTCGGTGAAGGAGGCCGGCGAGGTGCGGGGCTGGCCGAGCCAGAAGGCGGGTTCGACGACGGCGCGGACGCCCGCCGTGTACAGGGCCTCGTAGTCGTCGGTGGTCCGCGACGTCATGTGGATGTGGGGGTCGAAGAGGCGCATCAGGACTCCTTGCCGTGGGGGTCGTCCGTGGTGTGACTCGGGGTGGAGGAGACGGGGGCGGGCTCGGCGGGGGCCAGGGCCAGGGCCCGCACGCGGTGCAGGTCCTCCGGGACGGGGCGGCCGGCGGCGGTGCGCTCGTCGGCGTAGTCGCCGAGCATGCGGGCGAGTTCGCCGTCGCCGCGGGCCCGCCGGGCCAGGTCCGTCACCCGGTCCAGGGCGACGCCGGTGAACAGGCACTTCAGTACGGCGTGCCGCCAGGCGTGGGCGTCGAGGTGCCGGGCGCAGTACGGGCCGACGGCGGCGGCGACGAGCCGGGTGTCGTTGACGCGCAGGGCGTCCTCGACGAGCGGGCGGGCGTCGGGGCCGGGCACGAGGTGGGGCAGGGCGTGCAGGACCGCCCGGCGTTCGTCGGCGGTGCCCTGGTCGTAGACCCGGGCCAGTTCCTCGGTGCCGGCCCGGGCCGTGTGCAGGATCAGGACGCGGGCGGCGTCGGCGTGGGCTCCGCCGCAGCGGCGGCCGGCCTCGGCCAGGCGCAGCTCCCACACGGAGATGGGTCCGTGGGTGCCGGGGTGGGCGGCGGCCTCGTCGAGGGCCCGGTCCAGCCAGGCGCGGGCGGCGGCATCGAGACGGGCGGAGAGGAGGCGGTGCAGTTCGGCGGGCGGGGTGACGGCGGGGTTGATCGGGGCGGCGGCAGGGGCGGCGGGGGTGGTGCCGTCGGCTGCCGGGTTTCCCGGGGGGCGTGGGGCCACCCCGGGGCCGCTGGGAGTGGCCGCCTCCGGGGTCGCCGGGGTGGCATGGGGGTGGTTCACGGGGTGCTGCTCCCTTCGGGGGTGGCGGAGGGATCGCCGAGCGGGGGCACGGGGACGGATGCCGTGCCGGCGCCGGTGGCGGTCGCCGCGGTGCGGGCGGCGGCCTTGAGGAACGGGAGGGAGTGCGCGGCGAAGCGGGGGCCCGCGTGGGAGTGGCGAGGCAGTTCGACGACGGTCAGGCCCTGGTAGCCGGTGGCGGCGAGGGCCGCGAGGACGGGCGGGAAGTCGATCTCGCCGTCCCCGAAGGGCAGGTGTTCGTGGACACCGCGGCGCATGTCCTCGATCTGGACGTGGCGCAGCCAGGGTGCGGCTTCCCGTACGCAGTCGGCGGGAGGGAGAGGTTCCAGGCACTGGCAGTGGCCGATGTCCAGGGTGAGGCCGAGGAATTCGGGATCCCCGAGGGTGCGGCGCAGGCGGTGGAAGTCGGCGAGGGTGGCGAGGAGGTGACCGGGTTCCGGTTCGACGGCGAGCGGCACGCCCGCGGTGGCGGCGGCGTCCAGGACGGGGGTGAGGGTCTCGGCGAGGCGTTTCCAGGCGGTGTCCTCGTCCGTGCCCGTGGGGACGATGCCGCTGAAACAGTGCAGGGCGTGCGCACCGAGCTCGGCGGCGACCTCGACGGCCCGGACGAGCAGATCCACGCGGCGGGCGCGGTCGTCCGGGTCGGGGTCCAGCAGCGACGGGCCGTGTTTGCGGCGGGGGTCCAGCACGTAGCGGGCGCCGGTCTCCACGGTGACGCCGAGCCCGAGCGCGTCCAGCCGGTGCGCGACCCGGCGGGTGCGCGCCGCGAGGTCCGGGGCGAGCGGGTCGAGGTGCATGTGGTCGAGGGTCAGCCCCACACCGTCGTAGCCGAGGTCGGCGAGCAGGGCGAGGGCGTCGTCGAGACGGAGGTCGGCGAGACCGTTGGTGCCGTAGCCGAAGCGAAAGGGGGTGGAGGTGGGGGGAGGGGAGGGGGTAGGGGCGGGCGCGGATGCGGTTTCGGGGACACCGACGGACGCGGGCGCCGGGATCCATGCGCCGGACGGGCTCATGTCACGCTCACTTTCCTCGCGAACCGTGCTCCGAGGGGGGCGAGCGCGGCGATCAGCAGGGCCGGGACGGGCGCGCCGTTACGGGCGTTGAGGGCGGCCTGCAACGGGATCGTGGCGCGGATTCCGGCGCCGACGGCACGTTGGGTGAGCGGGGGTGAGGGATTGAGGGCGGCGTGGAAGTAGGGGCGGGCGGCGGTCGCCGCGTAGGCGGCGGCGAGGGCGGTGGTGAGACCGGCGGTGGGCCCGCCCGGCGGCACGGCCGGATGGGGCCGGTCCCGGCGCCCGGTCAGCATCCGGGTGAGAAGGCCGGTCACGGCGAGCGCCGCCATGGGGGCCAGAGGCGACCCGTACCGGGTCTCCTGGCGGGAGACGGTCGTGACGGCGAGGGTGTGGGTGCCGAGCAGGGCCGCGGAGGGCAGGGCCGCACGGGTACGGCCGGTGGTGGCCGCCGCTCCCAGCAGGAGGTCGAGGCCGCGGGCCGCCGCCATGGCCACGGGACCGGCGGGCGTGTGCTTGAGCGCGAGATCGTAGGCCCAGACGGTGGCGGCGAGCGGTGCGGCGACCGTGAGGGCGGGACGGCCGGCGCGTGCGGCGAGGGCCAGTCCCGCACCGGTGAGGGCGCAGGCCGCGGCGAGGGCGGCGGCGGGGCGGATGCGGCCGGAGGGCAGCGGGCGGTGCGGGCGCTCGGCGGCGTCCTCCGCCCGGTCCGCCCAGTCGTTGAGCGCCATGCCCGCCTCGTACAGGCAGACGGAGGAGCCGACGGCGAGCAGCGTACGGGCGCCCGGCCGCCCACCGGCCGCGGCGGCCCCGGCCAGTACGTCCCCGGGGACGGTGAACAGGGCGGGCAGCCGCAGCAGTTCGGCCCAGGCCCGCCGACGGCCGGACGGCCGGGAGCCCGCCCGGTCCGGGGCCGTACGCCGGCCCGCCCGGTCCGCACGGTCCGCCTGATCCGCCCGGTCCGCACGGTCCTCGGTGGTACGGCGGTCCGGGCTCCCGAGAGCGTCGCCCGGGCGGACCACGCCGGAGGACGGCGCCCTCCCGGCCCCGGCACCACGGTCGCCGTCACGGCTTTTCCCGGCATCGGTGACCCGGCCGCCCTGATGGCCGGCGTCCCCCGGGAGCACGCGCTCTCCCGTCGGGGAATCGGTGTCGGTGCCGTCGCCCGACCGGTCATCAGCACCCCTGCCCTCGGCCCCCCGAACTCCTCCGGGTGTGTCCGGGGAAGCCGGCCGGTGGGCTCCCGTCGCCCGTGGGCGTACCGTCTCCTTCCGCGGATTCACCGTTCCTCCCCGGATGCGCGCCACGGACTGCCGGGCCCCACCGCGCCCTTTGGCTCCGGTTCCCGCCCCGGCTCCGGCTCCGGCTCCCGCTCCAGCTCCGGCTCCGGGTCCCGAAGGCGGCTCGCGAACGCGACGAGGTGCGCGTACTGCTCCGCCAGGCCGGCCGGGCCCGGTCCCACCGGGTCCTTGAAGAAGTAGCCGAGTTCGCCGAGTGGGCCGGACAGGCCCTTCTCGTGGGCCCTGGCCGTCAGGCGGGCCAGGTCGAGGACCAGCGGAGCCGCGAGGGCGGAGTCGCAGCCCTGCCAGATGGTCTGGAGGATCATGCGGGTGCCGAGGAAGCCGTCGAAGGCGATGTGGTCCCAGGCGGTCTTCCAGTCGCCGAGCGCCGGCACGTCGTCGATGTGGACCTCGCCCTCCGGCGCCGCGCCGAGCGTGTCGGCGAGGACGCGTTCCTTGCCGGCGTTCTTGGCGGCGGCGGCCGCCGGGTCGGACAGGGCCGCGCCGTCGCCGCCGCCCAGCAGGTTGGTGCCGGACCAGGCGCGCACGTCCAGCGCGCGGCCCGCGAACATCGGGCCGAGGACGGCGCGCAGCAGTGTCTGCCCGGTCTTGCCGTCGCGGCCCGCCCAGGGCAGGCCGGAGGCCTCCGCCGGCGAGGCCAGCGCCGGGTGGTGCAGTCCCGTCGAGGGGGTGAAGTTGACGTAGGGGCAGCCGGCGCGCAGGGCGGCCGCCGCGTAGAGGGAGCTCGGTGGCAGGGAGCCGTCGGCGGGAGCGGGTTCGGTGGAGGCGACGTTCACCACGACGGCGCCCGCAAGTCCCTGGCGGCGCACGAAGTCGCGCATGTCGGCCGCGAACACGTCGATCAGTTCGTCGTCGTGGCGGCCCGAGCCGCCGTCCGTGTCACCGGGCAGGGGGCCTCCGGACCTGATCTCCTGGTCGGCTGCGGTGAGTTCGGCGTGCACGGCGGAGGGCAGACCGTGCGGCAGGACGCCGCCGGCGGCGAGGTGTTCGGCACGTTTGGGCAGCGGGCAGTCGACGGTGTCGTGGCCGCCGAAGACGAGGGACGACAGCGGCGGCAGGCCGCACGAGGTGAAGTCGGAGGTCTCGGTGACCATGCCGGTCGGCGGATGGAGTCCGGCGACGACGGCGGCGCAACCCGCGATCGCGGTCGTGGCCACGGATCCGCGCGCCCCGATGAGCCAGACGCCGAAGCGCGGGGCCGGGGAGGGGAGGGGCAGGGACGGTTCGGCGGACATGGGCAGCCTCCTTGTCGTACGCGAACCGGATGCGAGTGCCGGAGGCGGACGAGCAGGATGCCGGGCGCGGGGCCCGGCAAGGCGGCGGGCGGAGGTCCGGCGTCCTCCGCCCGCCGCCGTTCTAGTCGCCCTTGGCGGGCAGTTCCTTCAGTTGGATGTTGCGGAAGGAGACCTGGTCGGCGGCGCCGTGGTTCTGGAGGCCGATGTGGCCGTCGGTCAGGCTCCGCTCGGGGTCCTTGTTGGTGAAGTCGTTGATCCTGACTCCGTTGAGGAACACCTGGAGGCGTTCGCCCTGGACCTTGATCTCGTAGGAGTTCCACTGGCCGGGCGGACGCAGGACCTGGTCACGGGCCTTGATGTTCGCCGACTTGAACGAGTAGACGGAGCCCGTGGTGCGGTCGGGCGCGTCCGTGGCGTCGATCTGGATCTCGTAGCCCTTGTTCACCGCGGACCAGGGGTCGTCGGAGGCCGGGAAGCCCACGAAGATCCCGGAGTTGTCGTCGCCCCGCATCTTCCAGTCGAGCTTGAGGGAGTACGACGTCAGCTCCTTGGCCTGGTACCAGAGCAGACCCATGCCGCCCTCGGACTCCAGGGTGCCGTCCTTGACGTTGAACGTGCCGGGGCCGGCCTGCTTCCAGCCGTTCAGGGTCTGGCCGTTGAAGATCTTCCGGTAGTCCTTGCCCGGCTTGCAGTCCGCCTTGACCTGGCCGGTGGCGTACTGCAGACCGCCGAGCAGATGGGTGCGGAAGGCCTCTTCGGCGTAGGAATCCTTGGTGTGGCCACCGCCGGTGTAGAAGGAGCGGCCGCCGCCGTAGCTCTGGCACCAGGCGATCGGGTGGTCGCCCTTCATGGTGCCGCCCTGGTACGTCGTCTCGTCGAGGGTGGCGAGGACCTTGGCCTGCTCACGCGGGTTGGTGCGGTAGTTGTACCACTCGTCGGTGCGCTCCCACGCGTCGTCCAGGTGCGTGGTGGAGGGGTGGTCGTGGTCCTCGACGCGCACGGTGGCCTTCTGGATGGCCGGGTGCGAGTCGAAGTGGGCGCCGACGAGACCGCCGTAGAACTCCCAGTCGTACTCGGTGTCGGCGGCGGCGTGGATGCCCAGGTAGCCGCCTCCGTTGCTGACGTAGTTCTCGAACGCCTTCTGCTGGCCGGCGTTCAGGACGTCACCGGTGGTGGACAGGAAGGCCACCGCGTCGTACTTGGCGAGGTTGGCCGTGGTGAACTGTCCGGCCTCCTCGGTCGCGTCGACCGTGATGCCGGCCGGGGCGCCGAGCTCCTTCAGGGCGGCGACGCCGGCCGGGATGGAGTCGTGCCGGAAGCCGGCGGTCCTGGAGAAGACCAGCACCTTCTTGCCGCCCTTGAACGGCTGGGTGGAGAACTCGAAGTCGTCCACGTCGTACAGTGCGCCGTCGCCGCCCCTGAAGACCAGGTAGATCTCCGTGGTGCTCTTCGGCAGCGACCGCAGCGGCACGTCGACGTTCTGGAACGTCTCCCAGCTGCCGGTCGGCGGGATGTACGCCGAGCCGTGCAGCTTGCCGTCGGGCGAGCCGGTGCGCAGTTCGATGAAGCCGCCGGCGCCGCCGGAGGAGGCCCGTACGGTCAGCTTCTTCTGCCCGTCGAACCGGTAGGGGCTGAAGGAGATCCAGTCGCCGTCGTTGATGTCGCCGACGGTCTTGCCGCCGTTGGCGCCGGTCTTGTCGTAGGTCTGCACGCCCGACTGGGCGGTGAAGTGCTCGGCCTGGCGGTGCAGCGGCTGGAGCACGGTGCGGGCGGTACCGGTCAGGGCTTCCTGGCCGTTGGCCCCGCCGTCGGTGTAGCCGGCGCCGACGACGCCGTAGATGTTGGCGTTGGGGTCGTGACCGCCGTCTCCGGCGGGCGGCTTGAGGGTGCCCTCACAACCCGTCTCGCTGGTCAGCTCGTGGGCGTGGGAGTCGTGGCCGAGGCTGTAGGCGACCTTGACCTTGGAGCAGTCGACCTTCTCCTCGGGGTCGGTGACGGTCACCTTGAAGGGAACGGGCTCGCCGAAGGCGGCCAGGCTGCCGTTGCCCGGGACCTCGATCTTCACCTTGGGTTCGGTGTTGCCGACCACGATCCGGGTGCTGGCGTTACCGGTGTTGCCCTCGGGGTCCTTCGCGGTGAAGGTCGCGGTGTAGGTGCCGACCTTCTTGTACTTGTGGGTGGGCTTGAGGCCCTCGCCCTTGGTGCCGTCGCCGAAGTCCCAGCTGTAGGTGAGGTCCGGGGAGTCGGCGTCCTTGGCGGAGCCGGTGAAGGCGACCTTGAGGCCGGCCGCGCCGGACGTCTTGTCGGCGCTCACCTCGGCGATCGGGGAGAAGCCGTCCTCGGCGTTCTCGATCCGGTACAGCGCGGAGTTGTCGTCGCCCTGGAACCAGGAGACGCCGTAGTCCAGGACGTAGAGCGCCCCGTCGGGGCCGAACTCCATGTCCATGATCTGGGTGCCGGTCCACGGGAAGTCATTGATCTTCGCGACGGAGCCGTCCGCGTTCTGCTCGATCCGCTTGATCCAGCGGCGGCCGAACTCGCCCGCGAAGAAGTCGCCGTCGTACGCCTCGGGGAACTTCACACTGGAGTCGAGCTCGGGGTCGTAGCGGTAGACCGGGCCGGCCATCGGGGACTCGGAGCCGCTGCCGAACTCGGGCACGGAACCGCCGTCGTACGGGATCCAGGCGGCCTGGGCGGGCGGCAGGTCGACGAGGCCGGTGTTGTGCGGCGAGGTGTTCTTCGGGGCGGCGCAGTCGAACTTCTCACCGGAGGTCTTGGTGGCGAAGTCGTAGTCGACGTAGGCGTCGTTGTCGCCGGTGCAGAACGGCCAGCCGAAGTTGGCGGCCTCGGTGACCTTGGCGAACTCGACCTGTCCCGCCGGGCCCCGCTTCGGGTCGGCGGCGCCGGCGTCGGGGCCGTATTCGCCGACGTAGACGGTGCCGGTCTTGTCGTCGACGCTCATGCGGAACGGGTTGCGGAAGCCCATCGCGTAGATCTCGGGACGGGTCTTCTCGGTGCCGGGGGCGAAGAGGTTGCCCTCCGGGACGGTGTACGAGCCGTCCTCGGCGACCTTGACGCGCAGGAGCTTGCCGCGCAGGTCGTCGGTGTTGCCGGAGCTGCGGCGGGCGTCGAAGGCCGGGTTGCGGTCCGGTCGCTCGTCGATCGGCGTGAAGCCGTCGGAGGAGAAGGGGTTGGTGTCGTCGCCGGTGGACAGGTAGAGGTTGCCCTCGGCGTCGAAGTCGATGTCGCCACCGACGTGGCAGCAGGTGCCGCGGGAGGCCGCGACGTCCAGGACCTTCTTCTCGCTGGCCATGTCCAGCGTGCCGTTGGGGTTGAGGACGAAGCGGGAGAGGCGGTTGACGCCGTCGAACTTCGCGAAGTCCGCGGCGGTGCCGGTCTCCGGGGCGTCGCCCGCGGGGGTGTCGAGCGGCGGGGCGTAGTAGAGGTAGACCGCCCGGTTGTTCTTGAAGTCCGGGTCGATGCCGACGCCCTGCAGGCCCTCCTCGTCATGGCTGTAGACGGGGATCTTGCCGGCGACCTTGGTGACACCCGCCTGGTCGGTGAGGCGCAGCGTGCCGTCGCGCGAGGTGTGCAGGACGCTGCGGTCCGGGAGCACGGTGAGCGACATCGGCTCGCCCGTCTCGGGCTCGCCCTTGGCGAGCGGTACCTGCTGGAACTGCCCCTCGGCGGCTGCCGGCTCATCGTGTTCCGGGTGCCCGGGGTGGGCGCCGGCGACGGTCGCCGGGGTCCCCGCGGCCAGCATCAGGCCGGTGAGCAGGGCGAGGGTGGTGCGAAGTCTGGGGCGCCTCGTGGTGTGGGTGGATGTGAGTCTGCTTCTGTGCACGAAGTCCCTCCGGGAACGGGGTGGGGCCGTACGGAACGAGTGCGAAGACGTGCGGTGCGGGCGCCGGGGTGCGCCGTCACCCCCGGCGGCGTGGGTGTCCTGGACACTTCAGGGACGGTAACCGCGTTCATCCGGAACGAACACCCCTTGGGCCAGGGCCGGTTGCACTTTTCCCCCACGCAGGACAAAGCGGGATTCGGGCAGGTCGGACCGGGGGCCGGCGGATCTTCCGGCCCCCGTCCCCGACCTGCCGTCGGGCATGCGGTTCAGCTGTTGAACGCCGCGTCGAAGGAGGCCGACGGCGGGTCGAAGTCGTACGCCTTCAGCCGGGTCAGCGCCTCCGGGGCGCCCTGGAGGCGGTCCATGCCGGCGTCCTCCCATTCGACGGAGACGGGGCCCCGGTAGTCGATGGAGCGCAGCATGCGGAAGACGTCCTCCCAGGGGACGTCCCCGTGTCCGGCGGAGACGAAGTCCCAGCCGCGTCGGGGGTCGCCCCAGGGCAGATGGGAGCCGAGGCGGCCGTTGCGGCCGTCGAGGCGCTTGCGGGCCTCCTTGCAGTCGACGTGGTAGATCCGGTCGCGGAAGTCCCACAGGAAGCCGACCGGGTCGAGGTCCTGCCACACGAAGTGGGAGGGGTCGAAGTTGAGCCCGAAGGCCGGCCGGCGGTCGACCGCGTCCAGTGCGCGGACGGTGGTCCAGTAGTCGTAGGCGATCTCGCTGGGGTGGACCTCGTGCGCGAACCGCACGCCCTCGGCGTCGAAGACGTCCAGGATCGGGTTCCAGCGCGTCGCGAAGTCCTCGTAGCCGCGGTCGATCATCGACTCGGGCACGGGCGGGAACATGGCGACCAGGTGCCAGATCGCCGAGCCGGTGAACCCGATGACGGTGTCGACGCCGAGGAGGGCCGCGGCGCGCGCGGTGTCCTTGATCTCGGCGGCGGCCCGCTGCCGTACGCCCTCGGCCTCGCCGTCGCCCCAGATCCTGGCGGGCAGGATGGCCCGGTGGCGTTCGTCGATGATGGCGTCGCACACCGCCTGGCCGACCAGGTGGTTGGAGATCGCCCAGGCCTTGAGGCCGTACTTGTCGAGGAGCTGACGCCGGGAGTCAACGTAGGACGGGTCGGCGAGTGCCTTGTCGACTTCGAAGTGGTCGCCCCAGCAGGCGAGTTCGAGGCCGTCGTAGCCGAAGTCGCGGGCGAGCCGGCAGACCTCCTCGAGGGGGAGGTCCGCCCACTGGCCGGTGAACAGCGTGAAATTGCGGGGCACGCGGGTCTGCCTTTCCTCAGGTCTTCAGACGGTGATCGGCGTGTAGACGGAGTTCTTCTGGGCGCTCTCCTCCACGGCCGCCAGGACGCGCTGCACCTGCAGTCCGTCGGCGAAGGAGGGTTCGGGCGTGCGGCCCTCGGCGACGGCGTGGACCAGGTCGCGGGCCTGGTGCACGAAGGTGTGCTCGTAGCCGAGGCCGTGGCCCGGCGGCCACCAGGCGTCCAGGTAGGGGTGGTCGGGTTCGGTGACCAGGATGCGGCGGAAACCCGCGTGCGCCGCGGGCTCGGTGCCGTCGTGGTAGGAGAGTTCGTTGAGCCGTTCCAGGTCGAAGGCCAGCGACCCGCGCTCGCCGTTGAGTTCGATGCGCAGCGCGTTCTTGCGGCCGGTGGCGTACCGGGTGGCCTCGAAGGAGGCGAGGGCGCCGGAGGCGAAGCGGCCGGTGAACAGGGCGGCGTCGTCCACGGTGACCTCGCCGGTGCCGGCACTGTCGACGGCGGCCGGACCGCTGGTGGACGCCGCGGGCAGCGGCCGTTGCCTCACGAACGTCTCGGTGAGCGCGGAGACCCCCGCCAGCCGCTCCCCCGCCAGGTGCTGGGCGAGGTCGACGATGTGCGCGCCGAGATCGCCGAGCGAGCCGGAGCCCGCCTGTTCCCGGCGCAGCCGCCAGGTCAGCGGGAACGCGGGGTCCACCAGCCAGTCCTGGAGGTACGTCACCCGCACGTGCCGGAGGGCGCCGATGCGGTCCTCGGCCACCATCCGCCGGGCCAGCGCGGTCGCGGGGACCCGGCGGTAGTTGAAGCCGACCATCGCCGACAGGCCCCGTTGTCGCGCCTGTTCGGCGGCTTCGGCCATCGCTTCGGCTTCGGCGACGGTGTTGGCGAGGGGTTTCTCGCACAGCACGTGCTTGCCCGCGGCGAGCGCGGCCGTCGCGATCTCGGCGTGGCTGTCGCCGGGGGTGCAGATGTCGACGAGGTCGACGTCGTCCCGTTCGACCAGGGCACGCCAGTCGGTCTCGGTGTCCGCCCAGCCGTGGCGGTCGGCCGCCGCGCGCACCGCGGTGGCGTCCCGGCCGCAGACGACGGCCAGTTCGGGGCTCATCGGCAGGTCGAAAACGCGGCCCGCGGTGCGCCAGCCCTGCGAGTGGGCGGCGCCCATGAAGGCGTAGCCGACCATGCCGACGCGTAGGGGTGGCTTCCCCGTCTCCGCCCCGTCCGACTGCTGCGGCTGTGCCATACGGATGTCCTCCTCGTCGTCGTGGCGGGCGGGGGTGGCCCCGCCCGGTGGGCCGGCCAGGCCCGTGGGGCGGGGTTCCGTCACTTGAAGCCGGTGGACATGTACTGGTCGACGTTCTCCTTGTCGACGACGGCCGAGTAGCAGGTCAGCGAGGTGGGGATCTCGAACTCGGCGAGGCCGCCGACACCCTTGCCCTGGCCGAGGGCACGGGCGAGGTCGATCGCGGAGGCGGCCATCGACGGCGGGTAGAGCACGGTCGCCTTCAGGACGCCGTTGTCCGCCTTGATGGCCTGGAAGGCGGAGAGCGCGCCCGCGCCGCCGACCATGAGGAAGTCGCCGCGCCCGGCCTGTTCGATGGCGCGCAGCGCGCCCACGCCCTGGTCGTCGTCGTGGTTCCACAGTGCGTCGAACTTCGACTGGGCCTGGAGGAGTTGGGCCATCTTGGCCTGGCCGGACTCGACGGTGAAGTCGGCGGCCTGGCGGGCCACCTTCTTGATGTTGGGGTAGTTCTTCAGCGCGTCGTCGAAGCCCTGGGTGCGTTGCTTGGTGAGCTCGAGGTTGTCCAGGCCGGCCAGTTCGATGACCCGGGCGTTCGGGGTGTCCTTGAGCTTCTCGCCGATGTAGTGCCCGGCGTTCAGGCCCATGCCGTAGTTGTCACCGCCGATCCAGCAACGGTACGCCTGGGGGGAGTTGAAGACGCGGTCGAGGTTGACGACGGGGATGCCGGCGCGCATCGCCTTGAGTCCGACCTGGGTCAGCGCCTTGCCGTCGGCGGGCAGCACCACCAGGACGTCGACCTTCTTGTTGATGAGGGTCTCGATCTGGCCGATCTGCTGGGCGGTGTCGTTGGAGCCCTCGGTGACTTCCATGGTGACGTCCGAGTACGTCTTGGCGCGCTTCTCGGCGTTGTCGTTGATGGCGTTGAGCCAGCCGTGGTCGGCCTGCGGTCCCGCGAAGCCGATGGTGACCGGCTTGCCGGGCTTGTCGTCGGCGGCCGACCGGTCGTTGGCGGTCGGCTCGGCGTCGCTCGGCTCGTTGCTGGTACAGCCGGCGACGAGGACTCCGGCGGACACGGCGGCGGCTCCGAAGAGCAGCCCTCTGCGGCTCGTGGAAGGCGTCTCTGGCATGGCGGTGAACCCTTTCGTCAGGTCGTGCTCGCGGTACGGCGCTGGACCAGCACGGCGGCGACGATGATCGCGCCCTTGGCGATCTGCTGGACGTCGCTCTGCAGGTTGTTCAGGGCGAAGATGTTCGTGATCGTGGTGAAGATCAGGACGCCCAGCACGGAGCCGACGATGGTGCCGCGGCCTCCGGTGAGCAGGGTGCCGCCGATGATCGCGGCGGCGATGGCGTCGAGTTCGTAGAGGTTGCCGTTGGTGTTCTGGCCGGAGCCGGACAGGATGATCAGCAGGAAGGCGGCGATGCCGCAGCACAGTCCCGACAGCAGGTACAGGTAGAGGCGTTGGCGGCGGACATCGATGCCGGCGAGCCGGGCCGCCTCCGCGTTGCCGCCGACGGCGACGGTACGGCGCCCGAAGGTGGTCCGGTTGAGGACCAGCCAGCCGATGACGGTGACCGCCGCGAACACCAGGACCAGGGGCGGGATGCCGAGGACGTAGGCGTCGCGTTCGCCGAGGTCGAGAACGCTGTCGATGGTGACGACCTGGGTCCGCCCATCGGTGATCTGCAGGGCGAGGCCTCGGGCCGAGGCGAGCATGGCGAGCGTCGCGATGAACGGGACCATCCCGCCGTATGCGATCAGCACCCCGTTGACCAGACCGCAGCCGACGCCGACGAGGACGGCGGTGAACAGGATGCCGGCGAACCCGAACTCCTGGGTGGCGACCGTGGTCGCCCACACCGAGGACAGGGCGACGATCGCGCCGACCGACAGGTCGATGCCGCCGGAGGTGATGACGAAGGTCATGCCGACGGTGACGACGCCGATGACGGAGGCCTGGGTGAGGACGAGCTGGAGGTTGCGGGTGTCCAGGAACTCGTCCGGCTTGGTGATGCCGCCGATGAGGACGAGTACGGCGAGGACGCCGAGCAGCGACAGGGTGCGGACGTCGGCGCGGAACAGCACGGTGCGCCAGGCGGGCGGGGGGCCGGCCGGCGGCGCCTTGTCGGTGCTGTCCCGCGGCGGGGAGACGGGCTGCGTCATGACGCCGGGCTTCCTTCCATGACGAGGTCGAGTACACGGTGTTCGTCGAGTTCCCGGGCGGGTGCCGTGTGGACGACGTCACCCTCCCGGAGCACCAGGACGCGGTCGGCGAGGCCGAGTACCTCGGGCACCTCGCTGGAGACGAGCAGGACGGCGAGGCCTTCGTCGGCCAGCCTCCTTATGACTGCGTACAGTTCGGCGCGGGCGCCGACGTCGACGCCGCGGGTGGGTTCGTCCAGCAGCAGCACCCGGCAGCCGCGCAGCAGCCAGCGGGCGAGCACCGCCTTTTGCTGGTTGCCGCCGGACAGGGTGCGCACGGGCACGTCCGGGTTGTCCGGCCTCAGTGACAGTTCGCGGGTGGCCGCGCGGGCCGCGCCCAGTTCGGCGCCGCGGTCGATCCAGCCGGCGCGCGAGAAGCGGGACATGGCGGAGAGCGACACGTTGCGGGTGACGGACTCCAGCATGAGCAGGGCCTGCGCCTTGCGTTCCTCGGGGGCGAGTCCGATCCCGGCGCGGACGGCGGCGCGCACGCTGCCCGGCCGCAGCGGGCGTCCGTCGACCAGGACCCGGCCGGAGTCCGGTTTGCGGGCGCCGTAGACCGTCTCCAGGATCTCGGAGCGCCCGGAGCCGACGAGCCCCGCGAGCCCGACGATCTCCCCCGGGCGCAGTTCGAGGTCGAGGGGGGCGAACTCGCCCTTGCGGGAAAGGTTTTCGACGGTCAGCACCGGTTCTCCGGTGGGTGGGGAAGCCGGTCGCGGGGGGAAGACGTACTCGACGTCGCGGCCCGTCATCAGGGCGACCACCTCGCGGGTGGGCGTCGACCTGGCGGGCAGCCCGCCGGCGACGGCACGGCCGTCCTTGAGCACGGTCACCCGGTCGCCGATGCGCCGGATCTCCTCGAGGCGGTGCGAGATGTAGACGACGGCGACCCCGTCGGCGGTGAGGCCGTCGACGATGCGGAAGAGGTTGTCGACCTCGTCCGGGTCGAGCGCGGCCGACGGCTCGTCCATCACGATGAGGCGTACGTCGTGCGAGAGCGCCCGTGCCATCGAGACGATCTGCTGTTGGGCGGCGGACAACTCCCCTACCGTACGGCCCGGTTCGATCTCCGGGTGCCCGAGCCGGGTCAGCAGCTCGGCCGTCGACTCCCTGGCCGTCCTGGGGCGGACGACGAACCCGGCGGTGGTCGGTTCGTGGCCGAGGTGGACGTTCTCGGCGACCGTCATGTGTTCCACCAGGTCGAGTTCCTGGTAGATGGTGGCGATCCCGAGGCGCATGGCGGCGATCGGCGAGCGCAGGGTGACGGCTTCGCCGCGCCAGCGGATGGTGCCCGTGTCGGGCTGGTGGGCGCCGGCCAGCACCTTGATCAGGGTGGACTTGCCGGCGCCGTTCTGGCCGAGCAGGCAGTGCACCTCGCCGGCCTGGACGTCGAGGTCGACGCCGTCCAGGGCCCGGACGCCGGGGAAGGACTTGGTGATGCCGGACATGCTGAGCAGCGGTGGTTCGGGTGCCATGCGGATTCCCCTCGGCGGGCGTGCGGGCCGGTGTCAGGGCGGTCCCCTTGCGGGGAAGGTGTTTTCGGGCAGGCCGGGGTGCCGGGACGGTGCGGCGCTGTGTGGGAGGGACGGTGCGGGGACACGGGCGGAGCGGGTGGCGCGGGTGGTGCCGGGCCGTACGTGCGGCGGGGTGGCGGTGCGTGGTGCCGGTGCGCTGTTCCGTCGGTGGAAACGGTGGACGCTCTGCACGGTGGAGGGCAGAGCTGTTCTGTGCGGTGGAGCCGGACTTGCTGCGTGCGGTGGAGCGGTGGGCTGCTTACGCGGGTGAGAACAGGTGGTCGCTGATGAGCCGGGCCGCGCCGATGACTCCGGCGGTGGGGCCCAACTCCCCGAGAACGATGGGCAGGTTGCCGGTCGCCAGAGGCAGCGACTGACGGTAGACCTGGGTACGGATGGCGGCGAGCAGGGTGTGGCCGAGACCGGTCACCCCGCCGCCGATCACCACCAGGCCGGGGTTGAAGAAGCTGACCAGGCCGGCGATGACCTGGCCGGTGCGGCTGCCGCCCTCGCGGATCAGGTCGATCGCGGTGGCGTCCCCCGCGGCGGCCGCGGCGGCGACGTCGACGGCACTCAGCGTGCCGTTCGTCTCCAGACGGCTCGCGAGTTCGGCGGAGAGCTGCTGCTGGGCGGCCTCCAGGGCGTCCCGGGCAAGGGCCGCGCCGCTGAAGTGGGCCTCCAGGCAGCCCCGGTTGCCGCAGGCGCACGGTCGGCCGTCGGGCACGGCCTGGATGTGGCCGATGTCGCCGGCGCTGCCCGTCGTACCTCGGTAGACCTCCCCGCCGACGACGATGCCGCAGCCGATGCCGGTACCGATCTTGACGCAGAGGAAATCGGGGACGGTGCGGGCGACGCCCGCGTGCTGCTCCCCCATCGCCATCAGGTTCACGTCGTTGTCGACCATGACCGGGCAGCCGAGGTCCTGGCTGAGCGCCTCCCGTACGGGGAAGCCGTCCCAGCCGGGCATGATCGGCGGTGCCACCGGGATACCCTCGGGGAACCGGACCGGGCCCGGAACGCCGATACCGGCGCCGTCGAACCCCTCCGCGAGCCCCGAGGCCTTCAGCTTCGCCGCCATGGACAGCACCTGCTCGAAGACCGCGACCGGTCCGTCACGTACGTCCGTGGGCTGGTTGATGTGTCCGAGGATCTCCAGTTCGGCGTTGGTGACGGCGACGTCGACCGAGGTCGCGCCGATGTCGACGCCGAGGAGTCGCAGGTGCGGGTTGAGGCGGACGTTGTGGGAGCGCCGGCCGCCGCGCGAGGCGGCGAGTCCGTCGGCCACGACAAGTTCCGTCTCCAGCAGCCGGTCCACCTCCACGGCCAGTTTCGACCGGGAGAGGTCGATCTGGTCACCCAGCTGGGCACGGGAGTTGGGCCCGCCGTCGCGCAACAGCCTGAGCAGTCGGGCCTGATGAGCGTTCGCGGGCCGTGCCGTCATGCGTCTCACGAACCCCTCCCCGCCTCGGTCGGCCTCTGCGCGCCGGATTCCGGCCACGTATGTGGCGTGCTTTCGAAGGGAACGTAGCAGCGGCTGCCGGAGGTGGGAAGAAGTCGCGCAGGAATTGCCCCCTACTTTTTCCACTCACAGGACAAAGGGGCCGACGCGGAGCCGCTTCCCCCGGGTACCTGCCGTCAGGACTTCGCCTGTTCGAGGTACGAGCGCCGGGTGTGCTCGGTGTGTTCGCGCATGAGCCGCTCGGCCAGCCGCTCGTCCCGGTTCACGATCGCGGTGATGAGGTCGCGGTGCTCGGCCCAGGACTTCCCGCCACGCTGCCGGGCGACAGGCGTGTGGTACCAGCGCACACGGCGGCCGACCTGAGCGGCGAGTTCGGCGAGGACGGCGTTGCCGGCCAGCTCCATGATCTTGGCGTGGAAGCGGGCGTTGAGGGCGACGGCCTCGTCCACGTCGTCGGAGGCGACGGCCCGCAGACCCAGTGCCACGATCTCGTCCAGGGCCTCGATGCCCGCGCTGTCGGCGTTGAGCGCGGCGAGCCGGGCGGCCTCGGCCTCCAGCAGCGTGCGGACGGTGAGGAGCTGGTCGGCCTCCGCCTCCGTCGGCTCGTGCACGAACGCACCCTGGGCGGGGCGCAGATCGACCCACCCCTCGGTGTTCAGCCGCTGGAGCGCCTCGCGCACGGGCTGCCGGGAGACGCCGAGGTGGCCGGCGAGTTCACTCTCGACCAGATGCTGGCCGGGCCGGAGAGCACGGGTGGTGATGAGTTCGAGCAGTGCCTCGTAGACACGGTCGCGCAGCGGGCCCGGGCGTTCGAGCTTGGGCACCGCCCCCTGGGGCAGTCCGGTCGACAGCATCGCGGTCCCCCTCCTCGGCAGCCCCCGCCCGGCCGCACGGCCGGTCGTACGGCACCGCCAGTAGTGATTGTCTTTCGTCTACAGTCTACGGCGCGCAGATGCCAGGGAGAGGGGGAGTCGACCGCGTCACACCCGTACGAGGGACTCCGCCCGAGGGGTTGTCAGGGCACGGGGGGCTGCCAGGGCACGGGGGGCTGTCAGGGGCAGCGGACGACCTGCCCCGCGTACGAGAGGTTTCCGCCGAAGCCGAACAGCAGGACCGGGTCGCCGGACGACACCTCGCCCCGCTCGACGAGCTTGGAGAAGGCGAGCGGGATGCTCGCGGCCGAGGTGTTGCCCGACTCGGTGACGTCCCGGGCGACGACCGCGTTGACCGCGCCGATCTTGAGCGCGAGGGGCTCGATGATCCGCAGGTTGGCCTGGTGCAGTACGACCGCGGCGAGGTCCTCCGGCGCGAACCCCGCCTTCTCGCAGGCCTGGCGGGCGATGGACGGCAGCCGCGTGGTCGCCCAGCGGTACACGCTCTGGCCCTCCTGCGCGAACCGCGGCGGCGTCCCCTCGATCCGCACCGCGTGGCCCATCTCCGGCACCGAGCCCCACAGCACGGGCCCGATCCCGGGCTCCTCGGGGGTCTCGGTCGCCTCGACGACCGCGGCGCCCGCCCCGTCGCCGAGGAGTACGCAGGTGGTGCGGTCGGTCCAGTCGGCGACCTCGGACATCTTGTCGGCGCCGATCACCAGCGCGCGGCGCGCGGATCCGGCCCGTACCGCGTGATCGGCGGTGGCGAGCGCGTGGGTGAACCCGGCGCACACCACGTTGACGTCCATCGCGGCGGGGCCGGGAACGCCGAGGCGTGCGGCGACCCGGGCCGCCATGTTGGGCGAGCGGTCGATCGCGGTGGAGGTGGCGACCAGCACCAGGTCGATGTCGGCGGGAGTGCGGCCGGCCGCCGCCAGCGCCTTGGCCGCGGCGTGCGCGGCCAGCTCGTCGACGGGCTCCTCCGGGCCCGCGATGTGACGGGTGCGGATGCCGACCCGGCTCGTGATCCACTCGTCGCTGGTGTCGACCATGCCCGCCAGGTCCTCGTTGGTGAGCACCCGGGCGGGCTGGTAGTGGCCGACGGCGGCGATGCGCGAGCCGATCATGGATGGGTCCCCCTCGTGTGGCGGTTGCGGGATTCACCAGTCTGATCAGTGACCCACGGGTACGCCGACAGGTGATACGACAGGATTCGGGAGCCGGGCTTGTCGGCTTCGGTCAGGCCCGCGGACGCCGGGAGGCGCTCTTCGACGCGTCCCGCGGGTGCGCCCGGACGTCCGCGCCCGGGGCCGGCCGTCATCCGGTGAACAGTTGGGTCGCCTTCCGTACGAGTTCGTACAGGCCGTAGGCGAGGGGAACGCCCACCCACAGCCAGGCGAAGACGATCAGCCCGCGGCGGTCGGGGCCCGCCGCGGCCGCGTCAGGCGGACTCGTGCTGTTCTCGCCGCTCATCGGCGGCCTCCTTCGTCTCGTCGGGGCGGGACACGTGGTGCCGGGGGTGCACGGGACGGACGAGCTCGTTGGCGACGAAGCCGACCACCAGCAGCCCGATCATGATCATGAAGGACAGTCCGTACAGCGCCGAGCCGTGCCGGCCCGCCTCCTCCTGCCGGTCGGCGACCCAGTTCACGATGAGCGGACCGAGCACACCGGCCGTGGACCACGCGGTGAGCAGCCGCCCGTGGATGGCGCCGACCTGATGGGTGCCGAAGAGGTCCTTCAGATAGGCCGGGGCGGTCGCGAAACCGCCTCCGTAGAAGGAGAGGATCACCAGCGCGCACAGGACGAACAGCGGCTTGGAGGAGTCCCCGAACATCGCGATCAGGGCGTACATCAGGGCGCCGACGCCCAGGTAGAGGCGGTAGACGTTCTTGCGGCCGATCAGGTCGGAGGTGGAGGACCAGCCGATGCGGCCCGCCATGTTCGCCGCCGACAGCAGGGCGACGAAGCCGGCGGCGGCGGTCACCGACACCGGCGCGGAGGTGCCCGCGAAGAAGTCGGTGATCATCGGGGCGGCCTTCTCCAGGATCCCGATGCCCGCGGTGACGTTCGTGCAGAGCGCCAGCCACAACAGCCAGAACTGCGGGGTGCGCAGGGCGCCGCGGGCCGAGACCTGCGGTCCGGTGAGGGCGGCGGCGGGAGCACCGGCCGTCGGCCGGGCGGGGCGGGGCACCCGCACCAGCAGGACGCCGAGCAGCATGAACACGGCGTACGTCAGTCCGTGCACGAGGAAGGCGAGCGCGATGCCGGTGTTGTCCCTGCCGAAGGACTCGAGCATCTGCGCCGACCACGGCGAGGCGATCAGCGCACCGCCGCCGAAACCCATGATCGCGATGCCGGTGGCCATGCCGGGCCGGTCCGGGAACCACTTGATCAGAGTGGAAACGGGCGAGATGTAGCCGATGCCCAGGCCGATGCCGCCCGCGAAGCCGTAGCCGAAGACGATCAGCCAGTACTGCTCGGTGGCCGCGCCGAGGGCGGAGAGCAGGAAGCCGGAGGAGAAGCAGACCAGGGCGACGGTCATCGCCCAGCGCGGCCCCTTGCGTTCCACGAGGGTGCCGCCGAAGGCGGCGGACAGGCCGAGCATGACGATGCCGAGCTGGAACGGCAGGGCGCTCTGGGTGCCGCTGAGGCCGAGCGCGGATTCGAGCGGCGGTTTGAACACGCTCCATGCGTAGGCCTGGCCGATGGAGAGGTGGACTGCGAGAGCGGCGGGCGGTACGAGCCAGCGGCTCCAGCCCGGGGGTGCGACGGGAGGACTCATGGAACCCGGACGGTAGGGAGAGGGCCCGGGGGTTGAAAACCCCGTGGGTCGACCGTATGCGGTGAACGGTATGCAGTCTGCGACGAACGGTCGGACCGACCGGGTTCCTTCAACGGGTGACCGGCAGGGCGGCGGGGCCGAGTGGCGGACCGCGCGCAGCAGACCGTACGCGAACCCTTGCTGCACCCTCTTCCATACTGTAGACAATATTTCGTCGACATGATGCGGAATCCGATCCGTCGGCAGCCACCTCCGCGGTACTCCCTCGACCGAACGGAGCGTTCCCCAGTGAAAGTGGCAGTTCTCGGCGCCGGGGCCATCGGTGCCTACGTCGGCGCCGCGCTCCATCGCGCGGGTGCCGATGTGCACCTCGTCGCCCGTGGACCGCATCTGGCGGCCATGAGGCAGTACGGCGTGCGGGTGTTCAGCCCACGCGGCGACTTCACCGCCCGCCCCCACGCGACCGACGACCCGGCCGAGGTCGGCCCGGTCGACTACGTCTTCCTCGGCCTCAAGGCCAACGCGTACGCGGCGTGCGGGCCGCTGATCGCACCCCTGTTGCACGACACCACGGCGGTCGTGGCCGCCCAGAACGGCATCCCCTGGTGGTACTTCCACCGGCACGGCGGCCCTCACGACGGTCACCGTCTCGAGAGTGTGGACCCCGGTGGCGCGGTCGGTGCGGTGCTCGCGCCCGAGCGGGCGATCGGCTGTGTCGTCTACGCGGCCACCGAGCTCGAAGGGCCGGGCGTGGTACGGCACTTGGAGGGCACCCGGTTCTCGGTCGGGGAGCCCGACCGCAGTGTCTCCGCGCGCTGTCTCGCGTTCAGCGGGGCGATGGTGGACGGCGGGCTGAAGTGCCCGGTGGAGCCGGAACTGCGCGGCGACATCTGGGTCAAGCTGCTCGGCAACATCTCCTTCAACCCGATCAGCGCCCTCGCCCGCGCGACCATGCGGCAGATGTGTCTGCACGGCGGCACCCGCAGGGTCATCGAGATCATGATGCACGAGACGCTCGCGGTCGCCCGTGCCCTGGGCTGTGAGGTCGGCGTGTCCGTGGAGCGCCGGCTGGCCGGTGCCGAGCGCGTCGGCGACCACCGCACGTCCACGCTCCAGGATCTGGAGCGCGGCAGACCGCTCGAGCTCGACGTACTGCTCGCCGCCGTCGTCGAGCTGGCGGAGATCACCGGCGTGGAGGTGCCCACCCTGCGCACCGTGCACGCCCTCTCGGACCTGCTCGCGTTGAGGAGCGCCGCATGAAGAGCACCAGGAAACGCGACCGGAGCCCGAAGACCTACACCCGGCTCACCCATCCGCTGGTCCGTGATTCACGGGACGAGCCGTTCCGGCGGGCGACCTGGGAGGAGGCCCTGGACCGGGCCGCCCGGGGACTCGGCGCCGCGCGTGGCGCGTTCGGGATGTTCTCCTGTGCCCGCGCGACGAACGAGATGAACTACGTGGCCCAGAAGTTCGCCCGGGTCGTGATGGGCACCCACAACGTCGACTCCTGCAACCGCACCTGTCACGCCCCGTCCGTGGCCGGGCTGTCGGCGGCCTTCGGCTCCGGCGGAGGGACGTCGTCGTACGAGGAGATCGAGCACACGGACCTCATCGTGATGTGGGGTTCCAACGCCCGCTTCGCACACCCCATTTTCTTCCAGCACGTACTGAAGGGCATCCACAACGGCGCCCGGATGTACGCGGTCGATCCGCGGCGGACGTCGACCGCCGAGTGGGCGGAGAGCTGGCTCGGGCTGAACGTCGGCACGGACATCCCGATGGCGCACGCGATCGGCCGTGAGATCATCCACGCCGGTCTGGTCAACGAGGCGTTCGTCCGGCGGGCGACCACCGGCTTCGAGGAGTACCGGGAACTCGTCGAACCGTGGACGCTGTCCCTCGCCGAGAAGGTGACGGGCGTCCCGGCGGCCGCCATACGGGAGTTGGCGCATGCCTATGCCCGGGCCGAGCGCGCCCAGCTGTGCTGGACCCTCGGTATCACCGAGCACCACAACGGCACCGACAACGTCCGCGCCCTGATCAACCTGTCCCTGCTCACCGGCCAGGTCGGCCGCTACGGTGCCGGGATGCAGCCGCTGCGCGGCCAGAACAACGTGCAGGGCGGCGGCGACATGGGGGCGATCCCCAACCGGCTGCCCGGATTCCAGGACATCCTCGACCCGGCGGTCCGGCTGAAGTTCGAGTCCGCCTGGGACACCGTCCTCCAGCCACGTCACGGGATGACCCTGACGGAGATGTTCGAGGCGATGGAGGACGGTTCGCTGCGGGCCGTCTACTGCATCGGTGAGAACCCGGCGCAGTCCGAGGCGGACAGCGACCAGGCGGTACGGCGCCTCGGCGAGCTGGACTTCCTGGTGGTGCAGGACATCTTCCTGACGAAGACCGCCGAACTCGCGGACGTGGTGCTGCCGGCGACGGCCGGGTGGGCGGAGACCGAGGGCACCACCACCAACAGCGAACGCCGGGTGCAGCGCGTCCGCAGGGCGCTCACCCCGCCCGGAGAGGCACGCGAGGACATCGACATCCTGTGCGATCTCGCCGCCCGCCTCGGTCACGACTGGAAGTACGCGGACGCCGAGGCCGTCTGGAACGAGCTCCGGTCGCTCTCCCCCGACCACCACGGCATGACCTACGGGCGGCTGGAGGAGCACCAGGGCATCCAGTGGCCGTGCCCGAGCACCGGGTCTCTCGAACCGCCTTATCTGCACGGCAGGTTGTGGGAACCGGATGCACGGCGGCGGGGCAGGCCCGCGCCGTTCGGGATCGTGCAGCACGATCCGCCGGTCGACCTCACCGACGAGGAGTTCCCGATCCGGCTCACCACGGGACGACGGCTCGACTCCTACAACACCGGCGTCCAGAGCGGTGGTTACTCATCACCACTGCGACGCGGCGAGTCCGTCGAGCTGTGTCCCGAGGACGCGGAGCACTACGGGGTGGTGGTCGGCGAGAAGGTGCGGGTGACCTCACGGCGCGGATCGGTTCTCGCACCGGTGTGGGTGGACACCGCGCTGCGGCCGGGCCTGGCGTTCATGACATTCCACTTTCCCGACGAGGTGGACACCAACAAGCTGACGATCGAGGCGAACTGCCCGATCGCGGGGACGGCGGAGTTCAAGGCGTCGGCGATCCGGATCGAGAGGCTTCCGGCTCCCGGCCACGCGAACCGTCCGGACTATCCGACCCATCCGGCCCATGGGGGCCATGGGCCCCAGGTGAGGTGACGCAAGTGGACCTGCGCTTCGGTGACAGCAAACCGACGGACGAGGAGCGGGCGGCGGTCGACGCGCTGCTCGGTCCTCCCGAGTCCTCGTGGGAGGGCGCCGACCGTACCGACGCCGATCTGAGGTGGGCCCGGGGCGGGCAAAAGGCCCGGGACCGCCGTGACCTGCTGCTGCCGGGGCTGCACGCGGTCAACGACCGGGTGGGCTGGATCAGCGAGGGCGCCCTGGACTACCTGTGCCGGCGGCTGACGGTGCCGCCGTCGGAGGCGTACGGGGTCGCCACGTTCTACGCGATGTTCTCGGTCCGCCCGCGCCCCGCGACGGTGCTGCACGTGTGCACCGACCTGGCGTGCGCGGCGGCCGGGGCCGGCGCCCTGTGCGCCGGGATCGAATCACGGCTCGGGACCACGCCCGGGACCGACGGCACCGGCGGCATCGGCGGGGTGAGCGTGGAGCGCAGCCCCTGTCTGGGCCTGTGCGAGCGCGCCCCGGCGGCACTGGCGATCAGGGCCGGGGACCCGGTGCGTACGGCGGTCTGCGCGCCCGCGACGGTGGAGTCCGCGGTGCTCGCGGCGACCGTGCCCGACGCGGCCCCCGACGAGCCGCCCGCCGCGATGGCCGTGCCCCAGGCGGGGGACCCCACGCTGACGCTGCTGCGCCGGGTCGGGGTGGCCGACCCGGAATCGCTGGACGACTACCGCGCCCACGGCGGTTACACGGCCCTGCGCCGGGCCTTCGCGCTGGGCCCGGCCGGGGTGATCCGGGAGGTCACCGACTCGGGTCTGGTCGGGCGGGGCGGTGCCGCCTTCCCCACCGGCCGCAAGTGGCAGGCCACGGCGTCCCAGCCGGACCGGCCGCACCATCTCGTCTGCAACGCCGACGAGTCCGAGCCCGGGACCTTCAAGGACCGGGTGATCATGGAGGGCGACCCGTACGCGCTGGTGGAGGCGATGACGATCGCCGCGTATGCGACCGGCGCCCACAGGGGATACCTCTATCTGCGCGGCGAGTACCCGCGAGCGCTGCGACGTATGCGGTATGCGATCGACCGGGCGCGGGCGCGCGGGCTGCTCGGCGACGACATCCTCGGCCAGGGTTTCGCCTTCGACATCGAGATCCGGCGCGGCGCGGGCGCCTACATCTGCGGCGAGGAGACCGCGCTGTTCAGCTCCATCGAGGGGTACCGGGGCGAGCCCCGCTCCAAGCCGCCCTTCCCGGTGGAGAAGGGCCTGTTCGGCAAGCCGACGGTGGAGAACAACGTCGAGACGCTCGTCAACGTTCTGCCCGTCCTGACGATGGGCGCCCCGGCGTACGCGGCGATCGGTACCGAACGGTCCACCGGTCCCAAGCTGTTCTGCGTCTCCGGCAGCGTCGGGCGGCCCGGCGTCTACGAGGTGCCGTTCGGCGCGACGCTGGGCGAGCTGCTGGAGCTGGCCGACGTACGGGACGGGCTGCGGGCGGTGCTGCTCGGCGGGGCGGCCGGCGGTTTCGTCCGCGCCGACGAACTCGGTGTTCCGCTCACCTTCGAAGGGACCCGTCAGGCGGGCACGACGCTCGGCTCGGGGGTCGTCATGGCCTTTGACGGCACCGTCCCGCTGCCCCGGCTGCTGCTGCGCATCGCCCAGTTCTTCCGGGACGAGTCGTGCGGGCAGTGCGTGCCGTGCCGGGTGGGGACCGTGCGCCAGGAGGAGGCGCTCACCCGGATCGTGGAGCGCACCGGAGCCGGGGCCGCCGGTGACATCGCCCTGCTGCGCGAGGTGGGCAGCGCGATGCGGGACGCCTCGATCTGCGGTCTGGGCCAGACCGCGTGGAACGCCGTGGAATCCGCCATCGACCGTCTGGGGGCCTACGAATGACCGTGACACCGCTGGGGATTCCCCGCCGCCTGCTGGAGTTCACCCTCGACGGCGAGCCGGTCCGGGCGCCCGAGGGGGCGACGATCCTGGACGCCTGCCGGGCGGCCGGGAAGGACGTGCCGACCCTGTGCGAGGGCGACACCCTGGCACCGAAGAACGCGTGCCGCGTGTGCGTGGTGGAGGTCGAGGGCGCTCGCACCCTGGTCCCGGCCTGCTCGCGCGAGGCGGAGCCGGGCATGGAGGTGCGCACCGGCACCGAACGGGTCCGGCACAGCCGCAAGATGGTCCTGGAACTGCTCGCGTCCTCCGTCGACCTGTCGACGACCCCGCGTGCCGCCGAGTGGATCAAGGAGTACGAGGCGAAGCCGGACCGCTTCGGCCCGGACGCGGCCCGCCTCGACGAGGACCCGAGGGTCGACAACGACCTGTACGTGCGCGACTACGGCAAGTGCATCCTCTGCTACAAGTGCGTGGACGCCTGTGGCGACCAGTGGCAGAACTCCTTCGCGATCTCGGTCGTGGGCCGCGGCTTCGACGCCCGGATCGCGGTCGAGCACGACGGTCCGCTGACCGAATCGGCGTGCGTGTACTGCGGGAACTGCGTCGAGGTGTGCCCGACGGGCGCGCTGTCGTTCAAGTCGGAGTTCGACATGCGTGCGGCGGGTACCTGGGACGAGTCGGCGCAGACGGAGACGACGACGGTGTGCGCGTACTGCGGTGTGGGCTGCAACCTCACCCTGCACGTGCAGGACAATGAGATCGTGAAGGTCACCTCACCGCACGACAATCCGGTGACCCACGGCAACCTGTGCATCAAGGGCCGCTTCGGCTATCAGCACGTACAGAACCGGGACTGACCAGGGACCGACCAGGAACTGGGGACATGGGGCGAGTCACAGAACGACGCAAGGTGGTCCGCATCCGGGACGGGGTGGTGTCCAGCCGCCCGGACACGCTCGTCACCGAGGAACCCCTGGAGATCCGGCTGAACGGGAAGCCGCTGGCGATCACGATGCGCACCCCGGGTGACGACTTCGCGCTGGCCGTCGGCTTCCTGGTGAGCGAGGGAGTCCTGGCGACGGCGTCCGATCTGCGGAACGTCGTGTACTGCGCGGGCGCGACCGCGGACGGGGTGAACACGTACAACGTGGTCGACGTGCAGACCACTCCCGGCGTGCGGATCCCGGACATCACGCTCGAGCGGAACGTGTACACGACCTCGTCCTGCGGTCTGTGCGGCAAGGCGAGTCTGGACGCGGTGCGCACCACGACCCGCCATCCCATCGCCGACAGCCCGCCGCTGCGCGTCACCCCGGAGCTGCTGGCCGGCCTGCCCGACCGGCTGCGCGCCTCCCAGCGGGTCTTCGACCGGACGGGCGGCCTGCACGCGGCGGCCCTGTTCGACGAGGCCGGGGAGCTGCTGGACGTGCGGGAGGACGTGGGCCGGCACAACGCGGTCGACAAGCTGGTCGGCCGCGCCCTGCAGGGCGGGGACCTGCCGCTGTCCCGGACCGTCCTGATGGTCTCCGGCCGTGCCTCCTTCGAGCTGGCGCAGAAGGCGGTCATGGCGGGCATCCCCGTGCTCGCGGCCGTCTCGGCGCCGTCCTCGCTGGCCGTGGACCTGGCGGCGGAGACGGGTCTGACGCTGGTCGGGTTCCTGCGGGGCAGCTCCATGAACGTGTACGCGGGTGAGGACCGCGTAGTCCTGAGGGCGGCGGCCGCCCAGGGCTGACCGGTCCCCCGCGGCACGGCGGCGGGGTCCCTGCCGGCGGGGAGCGCCCCCTGCGCCGCGGGGGCCCCGCCTCGAACCAACGGCCACCGCGCCATGGTGCACGCGTCGGGGCGGCAGGGAGGCAGGGGGCAGCTGGGACGGCACGGCGTGGCAGACCCGCGCCCGCCCGCGCCCGATGCTCGGGGACGGGCAGCGCACCGGTGTGGGCAGCGCCTTCTCGGTGGTACGGGAGGGCGGGACGTATGTGCTGTTCACGATGGCCACGGGCGTCAAGGGGCTGACCACGGTGGCGGCGTACTGGTCCTGCTCCCCCGCCGGGCCGTGGCACGGCCCGGCGAAGGAGTTCAGCCCCGCGCTGCCGCACGGCGGGACCGGCGCGTACAACCCGCAGACGCACCCGGAGCTGAGCGGTGACGGACGGCTGGTGCTCAGCTACGACGTGAACCTGCTCGAGCCGCCCGGCGCCGGCGCCGCCGTGATGCTCAGCCGGAACGTGTCCCTGTACCGGCCCCGGTTCGTGACGATCCGGCTGGGACCGGGACGGTGACCTCCCCGGCAACCGCCGAGGTGACCGCGTCGGGCGGGTCGACGGCGTCGTGGGAGCGGCGTTTGGCGATCACCGCGCACACCATGAGCTGCATCTGGTGGAACAGCATCAGCGGCAGCACGGCCAGCGAGGCCTGCGCACCGAACAGCACGCTCGCCATGGGCAGTCCGGCGGCCAGGGACTTCTTCGAACCGGCGAACTGGATCGCGATCCGGTCCGCCCGGCCGAACTTCAGCGCCTTGGCCCCGTACCAGGTCAGCAGCAGCATCGCGGCGAGGAGTACGGCCTCCACGGCGAGCAGTCCGCCGAGCCGGGCCGGGCTCACCTGGTGCCAGATGCCCTCGACCATGCCCTGGCTGAACGCGGTGTAGACGACGAGCAGGATCGAGCCCCGGTCGACGAGCCCGAGCACCTTGCGGTGGCGGAGGACGAACTCCCCCACCCAGCGGCGCAGCACCTGCCCGGCGACGAACGGCACCAGCAGTTGCAGCACGATCTTCGTCACCGAGCCGGCGGAGAACCCGCCGGCGCCCAGGCTCCCGTCGCCGCCTCCGCCCCCGCCGAGCAGCGCCGCCGCCAGCAGCGGGGTCGCCACGATGCCGGCCAGGGAGGAGAAGGAGCCGGCGCAGATCGCGGCGGGCACGTTGCCGCGGGCGAGGGAGGTGAAGGCGATCGACGACTGGATGGTGGACGGGACGAGGGTGAGGAAGAGCAGGCCCTGGTAGAGGGGCTCGCTCAGAATCCCGGCCGGGACGAAGCCGCGGGCGGCCAGGCCGAGCAGCGGGAAGACGACGAAGGTGCAGGCCAGGACGGTGCCGTGGAGCCGCCAGTGCCTCAGTCCGTCCAGTGCCTCACGGGTGGAGAGGCGGGCTCCGTAGAGGAAGAAGAGGAGGGCGATGGCTGCGGTGGAGGCACCGGAGGCGATGTCGGCGCCGGTGCCGCGCGCCGGGAGCAGCGCGGCCAGGCCCACCGTCCCGAGCAGGAGCAGGATGTACGGGTCGACCGGCATCCGGCTCGGCCAGTGCGGGCGTTTCACGGTGCTTCACTTGCTCCACTCACTCTGGTTCCACTGAAGGTCCACTGGGTTCCGCCGGGGCACTCCCGTACGGGCACGAGGAGCCCCTCCCCATCCTGCTCCCTCCTTCCGTGATCGGGAATCCCGCATACCGCTCTCACTGTCATCACGTACCGCGATAGCCGCGTTAGTCTGCCGGGATGGCGGACGAGATGTACGACCCGACGCAGTTGCGGACCTTCCTGTCCGTGGCGCAGACGCTGTCCTTCACGCGGGCGGCGCGCCGTCTCGGGCTGCGGCAGTCGACGGTCAGCCAGCATGTGCGGCGGCTGGAGGACGCCACCGGGCGACAGCTGTTCACCCGGGACACGCACTCGGTGGAGCTCACCGAGGACGGCGAGGCGATGCTGGGCTTCGCGCGGCGGATCCTGGACGTGCACGAGCAGGCGGCGCAGTTCTTCACCGGCACCCGGCTGCGCGGCCGGCTGCGGTTCGGCGCTTCGGAGGACTTCGTCCTGACCCGGCTGCCGGAGATCCTGGAGCGGTTCCGCTGCGAGCACCCGGAGGTCGATCTGGAGCTGACGGTCGAGCTGTCGGGCACGCTGCACGAGAAGCTGGCCGCGGGCGAACTGGACCTGGTGCTCGCGAAGCGGTGGCCGAAGGACCCGCGGGGCGAGCTGGTGTGGCACGACGAGCTGGTGTGGATCGGTGCGCAGGGGCTGCGTCTCGATGCCGGCCGGCCGGTGCCGCTGATCGTCTACCCGCCGCCGGGCATCACCCGCGAGCTCGCGCTGCGGGCGCTGGAGCGGCAGGGCCGTGAGTGGCGGATCGTCTGCACCAGCGGCAGTCTCAACGGCCTGATCGCGGCGGCCCGCGCCGGGCTCGGCGTGATGGTGCACGCGCGCGGGATGATCCCGCCGGGGCTGGTGCGGATGCCGGACCGGGCGGAGCTGCCGGAGCCGGGCCGGGTGGACTTCGTGGTGGCGCACGGCCGGCGGCGCCCCTCCGCGCAGGGCGCGGCGCACGCGCTGGCGGCGGCGGTCCTGTCGGGCGGCGACCGCCTGCACCGCACCGGCGGCCGGGCCCGCTGACCGGGGTCCGCGGCCGGGGGCCTTCTCCGACACACAGGCCCCATCATGCACACCAGACGCGCCACGCACACCATGCACATCCGGAACTCCCGCTCCGCACCCGCCGACGCACCCCGCTCCATCCGTTGGAGAGATTCGGTGGAGATCACGACGCCGAACCTTACTCAAAGGCCAGGTTTCTGTCCGGTCCTTCCCCATCTGAGCGCATTTTCCTTCGCCGGCCGGCCCGGACGACCGTACCGGCCGGTTTTCCGACCCCTCCCGCCCTCCGGCCGGTTGGGGTGAGCGTGCGTCTCGGGACGACGGCGAGGTCCGGCTCAACGGCGGCACCGTCTTCCAGGGCTGTCTCAACCGTCCCAGGGCCACCGACGAGACCCTGCGCGACGGCTGGCCGGCCACCGGCGACCTGGGCTCCCTGGACGAGGACGGCTGTCTCACCATCACCGGGCGCAAGAAGGAGATCCTGGTGGCCTCGGGCGGCAAGAGCGTCTCGCCGGGGCTGCCGGAGGAGCGGGTGCGGGACCATCCGCTGGTGAACCGGTGCATCGTCGTCGGCAACGACCGCCCGTACGTCGCCGCTCCGGTCACCCTGGACACGGAGGCGGTCGAGCACCGGCTGTCGATGCTCGGCGAGCCGAGCCTGTCACCGGCCGAACTGGTGCGGGACGCGGCGCTGGAGGCGGAGGTGCGGCGGGCGGTGGTGACGGCCAACACCCTGGTCTCACGGGCGGAGTCGATCCGGGCCTTCCGGATTCCGGCGCAGCCGTTCACCGAGAAGCACGGACTGTTCACGCCGCCGCTGAAGCTGAAGCGCAGGGCGATCGAGAAGGCCTACGAAGAAGAGGTCGAGGCGCTGTACCGCACGTGAGGTACCCGCCGCACGGCGGGGCTCCACGCCCCGGAAGTGCGCTCACGTGCACGAATTGTGCCGTCAGGAATGCATCACGGACGATGATCGTTGACCATGGGAGTTCCACCGGACCCCGACCGAAGGATCGAGAGCTCGTGAGCATGGTCCCCCCGATCACCCTGAACAACGGCGTCGCGATGCCCCAACTGGGTTTCGGCGTCTGGCAGGTACCGGACGCCGAAGCCGAGACGGCCGTCGCGGCGGCGCTGGAGGCGGGCTATCGCAGCATCGACACCGCTGCGGCGTACGGCAACGAGGAGGGCACCGGCAGAGCCGTCGCCGCCTCGGGCGTTCCCCGCGAGGACCTCTTCGTCACCACCAAGCTCTGGAACGACGCCCAGGGGTACGACGCCACCCTGCGCGGTTTCGACGCCTCCCTGTCCAAGCTCGGCCTGGACTACGTGGACCTGTACCTCATCCACTGGCCGACACCGGCCCGCGACCGCTATGTCGACACGTACCGGGCGTTCGAGAAGCTGTACGCCGAGGGCCGGGTCCGTGCCATCGGCGTGTCCAACTTCCTGCCCGAGTACCTGGAGCGCCTGCTCGAGGAGACGTCGGTCGTACCGGCCGTCAACCAGATCGAGCTGCACCCGCATCTCCAGCAGTCCGCCGCGCGGGAGTACCACGCGGAGCGGGGCATCGCCACGGAGGCATGGTCGCCGCTCGGTCAGGGCAAGGACCTGCTGGAGGTCCCGGCGATCGTGGCCATCGCCCGCAAGCACGGGCGTACCGCGGCGCAGGTCGTGCTGCGCTGGCACCTCCAGCTCGGCAACGTGGTCATCCCCAAGTCGGTGACGCCGTCGCGGATCAAGGAGAACATCGACGTGTTCGGCTTCAGCCTGGACGCGGAGGACCTCGCGGCGATCAGCGCCCTCAACGAGGACCGCCGTCTGGGCCCGGACCCGGCGACGGTGAACTGACCTCCGGGTGCCCCGGGAGCCCTGAGCCCTGGGTCTTTGGGGCGTCCCCGGTCTTCCGGGACATGGGTGCGGGGGGGGGGCCCCCCGGGGGGGGGGGGGGGCCCCCCCCCCCCCGGGGGGCCCCCCGGCGGGGGGGGGGGGGGCCCCGCGGGGGGGCGCGGGGGGGCGGGGGGGGGCGCCCGGCGGGGGCGAC